>JALHPW010000340.1 GCA_022842255.1 Saprospiraceae bacterium
TCCTGTAACATTGGCCATTTTAGCATCCGTCACCATGCCCAACACCGTCAGATTGGGTGCAACGTCCTTTGTTATGTCTCTAAACTGCCCTGTGCCGTCATTTTTGTATACAAAGTGTTTGGGTGGTGCTCCATAAATCCCTGGTAATGAACGATTTCCAATAAACAAATCCAGATAGCCATCCCCATCCAAATCAAAGGGGACCGCAACCGCAGTATTAAACCCACTTGGAGGCAAGGCCCGATAATTGGGACTAAAATTGCCTTTCCCATCATTCAGATAGAGTCGGTTTTGCATGTAACGCGACCCAGCGGGTTGATGGTTGCCGCCACTGCCCACAAATAAATCCTGGTCTTCATCCCCGTCTTCATCAAAAAAAGTAATGTCCGTATCTTCAAAAATAGAATCGACATCGAAGGTGGCGCGTGCCGTTTGGACAAAGGCTCCTGCGCCTGTTTGTACATACAATCGCCCGGGTACGCCAGCTGGCCCACCGATGTAAACATCATCCAATTGGTCGCCATTTACATCTGCTACTGTTGCCTTTGGGCCTTCACGGGAAAGCAATCGATAACTCAAACCTTCTTGGTAAAAGTCGATAAACGGATCTTCTTTGCTGGCCGCAAAACTTGAGGTAACTTCTTGAAAGAGAGCCGCTTCGATGCCTTCCAATTTGGTGGGATACCCCTTATTATTGTTTTGTGAATCTTCCCAAGAGACTTGCAGCGCGGCATCTACATTGGGGTGGGGGAGCACGGTTTTGCTCCGGTCTGGCCAAAGGACTACCAAGGAATCAATCACAGCGTTTTGACCTAAGCCAAACACCATTTTGTAATCCACGGAAGATTGAAACCCTCTGGATGGGTTAAATTGGAAATTCAGCTGCTCCGTTCCTCGATAAGCCGTTACGGTAGCGCCGATGGCAAAGGTGTTTTGGCCTTTGCCTTTTAAGGTAACGCTGAGATAGTGATGCTTGGGGTTCTGGTTTTCGGCCTTGTTTTGGTATAAAAAGGCTTCTTGGTTGACATTATTCACTACCAGGTCCAAATCTCCATCGTTGTCGAGGTCGCCATACGCCGCGCCGTTTGAAAAAGAAGGGGTGCTAAAGCCCCAATCCAGACCCTTATCCTCAAAACGAAGGGTGCCCGTATTGCGAAACGCTTTGTTCAAAATGGGTACAGACGGCATCCTGGAAATCACTTCATTGATTTGTTCTTTCCGGCCGGTCAGGGCCATTTGCTGCACCACCTCATCCGCAAAAAAATCAATAAAATCCTGGTCGATCACGTCCTTGTAAATCCCATTGCAAACGTAGATGTCGCGCCAACCGTCATTGTCGGCATCAAACATCAAGGCGCCCCAACTCCAATCCGAGGCGGCCACACCTGCGAAATAGGCGATTTCACTAAAGGTTTTGTTTTTGTTGTTCAGTTGCAGGCAGTTCTGCATGTATTGAGGGTAGAAGCCCTGTTGTTGTTTTAGCTGGTAAATGTTATAATTTTCGAATTGGGTGGTGGTTTTTAAGCGAAGCTCTTCACTGGGCAACATCTCCGTGGTGAAAAGCTCGGGATAACCGTCATTGTTGATATCGGCCATATCGGCCCCCATCGAAGCGAGGCTCATATGCTCCACCCATTGTTCAATTTCTTCCTTGAAGGTTCCGTTTTTTTGGTTGATGTAGAGATAGTCGCGTTCGTAAAAATCATTGGAAATGTAGAGGTCGGGATATTGGTCGCCATTCAGGTCGCCCACGGTAACCCCGAGTCCAAACCCAATCAAAGAGCCATAGATGCCCGCTTCTTTGGATACATCCACAAACTTGCCCCCCTCATTGCGAAGCAGCTTATCGCCACCACCCTTTAGAAAGTCCTTGACTGGCCAATCTTTGGCGTAGAGGTCGCGGTTGTTGCTGTTGTTCAGGGTGTTGACCGGCATGAAACTGTTGTTCAGGATGTAACAATCCAGGTCGCCATCTAGGTCATAATCCACAAATGCTGCGTGGGTGGTATAGCCGTCTTCGTTCAAGCCATATGCTGCTGCCTTTTCTGTAAAAGTGAGGTCATGGTTATTGATAAACAGTTCATTTTCAGGTTTTTCCCCTGATTTGTAACCAGCGTTGCAAACATAGATATCCAGCCATCCGTCTGCATTGAGGTCGACCAACACAACTCCCGTACTCCAAAATCGGGTGCCTTTTACCCCGGCTTTTTCTGTGATGTCCTCGAACTTTAAACCGCCTTTGTTGAGGTAAAGTTTATTGTCGCCCATGTTCGAGGTAAAGAACACATCCGCCAGTCCGTCGTTGTTTAAATCGCCGATGGCTGCCCCTCCACCATTGTAGAAGTTGCGGTAGCTAAAGATATTAAAATCCTCCGTGTTGTCTACCTGGTTGACAAATTGAATACCTGATTTATTCGAAGGGACGAGCTCAAAAAGTGTGTTTGGACTCTGTTTGGAGGTGCAGCCGGTCCATAGGAGCAGTGCTGCGGGGAGTGCGAAAAGTAGTTTCAAATCAAATAACTGTTTAAGTCGTCGGTAGAAAAGAGCGGTTGTCTCAAAAGGTTGATTTAGGTGGTGAAGCCGAAGAAGGGTTGCTTTTGCTGCCTAAAAAGTGGATAGTTCCTGCTTTTTTTGGTGTAATTATCAACCTTTATCAACCGTATAAACTCCTTATCAACCTTTTGAGACCGCCTCTTAATATCCGGCAATCATTACTTCACCAATCGTTTTTGCAAATCTTCCAAGGAAACCCCTTTGGTTTCGGGCATCATACGCCAGACATAGATCAACTGAAGCACCATCATCACGCTGAAAAACGCAAAAATAGGCCCGCCGCCATATTTGGTGGCAAAAACAGGGAATACTGACGCAATCAATGCCGCAAAAACCCAGTGGGTCAAGCTGCCCAGCGACATACCCGAAGCGCGGACGGAGTTTGGAAAAATCTCCGAGATGAACACCCAAATAACAGCTCCTTGCCCAATGGCATGGCTGGCGATAAAGGCGAAAATGTAAATTGGGACATTGGCATACGATTCGTTGTAGAACGACATCGCAATCAAAGCTAGCGATACGATATAGCCCACGGAGCCAATAAACATCAAGGTGCGCCGACCAAATCGGTCAATCAAATACCAACCCAAGAAGGTAAATATCAAGTTGACAACGCCAATGCCTGCAGTAGAGAGCAAAGCACTGGATTCTTCCGCTCCCGTCATTTCAAAAATGCGCGGGGCATAGTAAATCACGGCGTTGATTCCGGAAACTTGATTGAAAAAGGCAAACAAAAAGGCCAGAATAATGGGCAAGCTGTATTTTTTGGAGAAAAAAGGCTCTTTTGAGGTCCCTTTCTCTTGGTGCGCAGAGGCTTTGATTTCCTCTACGGCTTTGTCTACTTCCGGGTCGGTAATGGCCAAAACCTTTCTAGCAGCGGCCTCATCTCCTTTTTGGAGCAGCAGCCAACGGGGCGTTTCCGGGGTAAGCATCATCATGGCCGTAAAAACCAAGGAAGGCAATGCCACAATCCCGAGCATCCAGCGCCAGTCATTTTCGCCGCCCACCCCAAGAAGTAGGTAGTTGGACACATAGGCCAACAAAATGCCCAATACGATATTGACCTGAAACGAAATGACCATCCGTCCGCGGTATTTGGGCGGCGCGATTTCGGAAATATATACGGGCGCCACCACCGAGGACGCCCCGATGCTCAATCCACCGATAAAACGGAAAAACATAAAAGTGTACACCTCCTGTGCTACAGCTGCACCAATGGCCGACACAAAAAACAGGATACCGATCCAGAGCAGGGTCTTTTTGCGACCGATTTTATCGGCAGGGACTCCACCAAATGCGGCGCCAAACACGGTGCCATATAAGGCCATACCAATGGCCATACCGTGGGTCCAGCCATCTAGGTTCCAGAGTTTTTGGATGGTTTGTTCCGCGCCTGAAATCACGGCGGTGTCCAAACCAAAGAGAAAACCGCCAAGTCCGACGGTAATTGACCAAAGTACAAGTTTACTGTTCATAAAATAGTAGGGTTTACCCGCCGTAGCCTCTGCGAAGGCGGGCCGTGGGTGACCCGCCTTCGCAGAGGCTACGGCGGGTAAAGGCTCTAAGGTAGCAGGTTTTTTAGCGGCAGCAAAACAATGGCCATAACAAAACAGGCCGCCCAGTTGGGCGGCCTGTCGTCATGTATCTCATTGAAAACCAGGCGTATTAATAGCCATCGTTTTGACGGAGATTTGGGTTGGAGTCCAATGCCTGTTGTGGGATTGGGTACAACACGCGGCTTGGGTCGGTGCTGGTTTTGTTAGACCATGGCGTAGACCAAGTGCCGAAACGGATTTGGTCGTTACGACGCCAGCCTTCCCAGTACAATTCGCGGCCACGCTCATCGAGCATACCAGCCAAGTCGATCGAGCCAAGTGGTGCGAGCGATGGAGCACGCACTGCGCGCAGGGCATTTACGGTAGCGAGTGCACCAGGAGCATCACCAGAACGAAGCTGCGCTTCAGCTTTCATGGTCATCACGTCGCCCAAGCGGAAGAAGATGTACTTGTCGTACTCACCAGCGTGGTATTTCATTACGCGAATACCTTGTGAAGTGTTTGCACCAGCGAGTGGAACGTCTGGAGTGAACACCAATGGCTTGTTGCCGTCACGCGAGTTTTTCACTGGTGTGCCATCGTCGTTAAACTGTGTTCCAACCAGGAAGCCATAGCCAACACCCTGGAATGGGGTGCCGTCTTTTGCGCCATCTCTGCCTTTACGCAAGTCGCCGTCCTCAAACTTGTTGTAGAAATCAGCCAAGGTGGTGAAGCCATTCCAGCCAGAAGGATTCTGGTCGTAGTGGAGCGTCATGTGAACGCGGTTTTGTGGTGTACCACCGTTACCGTTGTTCGTCAAGATGATTTCGCTTGTAGCACCAGCTTTGAAGATGTGGAAGTAGTCTGGGTCGAGCGTAAAGCCATCAGCAATCACCGCATCGCAGTGTTGGATAACTTTTGCCATATCTGCGTTGTCAAATGCATAAGGGCCAGCTGGGTTAGCAGCGGTGTAAACTGCTTTGTTTAGGTACAATTTAGCCAACAAAGTATTGGCTGCAGCCTTAGAAGCCTTGGCAGCATCGCCACCTGGGCTCAACACAGGCAGGTCAGGAAGCGCTTCGGTCAAGTCCTTTTCAACAAAAGCATATGCCTCTGCGCGTGTCAGAACCTTTGGGTTCACGTCTACGCCTTCACCCACGTTACGGAAAGGGACTTTGCCCCAGAAGTCCATCACGTGAAACATATAGAATGCACGGAGGAACTTTGCTTCAGCAGCCTGTTGGGCAGTAGGAGCAGGATTTGTAGAAGCCAACACCTGGTTGCATTTGAATATACGAAGGTTCAGTGCGTTCCAAGAGTTGCTAACAAACTGGTGGGTAGCATCCCAAGAGTGCGCGTGAAGCGTCCGCCATACACCATTGTCACCCCAGTCGGTACCACGCGTTGGTGGAATCATTTCATCGCTCACGTGTTCCGTAAGCGAATAGATACCCGCCTGGTCGGTAAAAGTGTTCATATCGTTGTATGCGGACACCAGCAGGTCGTTGGCGTTCCCTTCGAATGTGCCACCACTAACCGGAGTTGGGGTGGAATCCGTCAATTCATTCTCGAGGTCGGTGCAGGCCTGAAAAGTCATGAGGCCTAACACGCACACCGAAGAAAGAGCGAAAAATTTTAGATTTTTCATGCTTGAGCGTTTTTTTGTGTTGTTTAGAAAGTAATGTTTGCGCCAACTGTAATAGTACGGGCGCGTGGGTATGCACTGTAGTCAATACCCAAAGAAGGAATTTCGTCGATTTGCTTGTTGGTATTCACCTCTGGATCCAAGCCAGAATAACCGGTGAAGAGCGCCAAGTTTTGAGCATTAGCAAAAACACGCAAAGAAGAAATTGTTTTGGATTTAATCGGAAGATTATATAGATCGGAAGAGCG
>JALHPW010000341.1 GCA_022842255.1 Saprospiraceae bacterium
ATTGTACAAGGTGACGGTGAGAGCCCCTGGACAAGAACTGTTTGCGTTGGGAGCGATCAACAAGGGCGTGATGAGCGCTTGTCCGCTCGGGTCGAGGGACACTTGCAGCCCTTGATTGCAAGAAAGGGTGCATTGTGCCAGGGCTGGCACACGCAGTCCACACAGCAAAAGCAGTGGAAATAGCCACCCGACGCGGTGGCGCGTAATCGGAATTCGAGTAAGTATCGGCACAGGATGTGAAAGCGGATTAAATGATTAAAACAGCTTGGTCAGCTGGGGACTGTTGGGGCGGCAAAAGTAGTGCCAGAAAGGGTTAAATGTCGGCTTCCCTCCACCATTCCCTTTTCGGCAAATCCGCCTCCACCACTACTTTCTCCAAACGAACCGGGTGAATAAACTGCATACTCCGGCAATGTAAACCAATCGAAGCATCTGGCAAAGCCTCGGTAGCACCGTATTTCAAATCACCCAAAATGGGGCAGCCAATGGCACTTAGTTGGGCCCTGATCTGATGGGGCCTACCGGTAAGCGGTTCCACTTTGAGCAAATACAGGTTTCCGATTTTATCCAGGGTTTCATATCGGGTGATACTTTCCTTGGCATCCCCACGCGGCTTGCTGAACACTTCCACGGTGTTCCTTTTTTCGTCTTTTTGCAAATAATGTCGGAGCTCACCGGAAGGGGCGGGTGGGGCAGCCAGTGTGAGTGCGAGGTATGTTTTTTCAATTTTTTTATCCCGAAACAACACCGTGAGCCGTCCCAAAGCCTTGTCTGTGCGCCCAAACAACACCGCGCCGCTCACAGGCCGGTCAATGCGGTGGGCCGGATGGAGGTAAACCGCCCCTGGCTTCGCATATTTTTCCTTGAGATAGGTTTTGCCCCAATCGGTCAAAGTCAAATCGCCCGTGCGATCGGCCTGTACCAGCCAGCCAGCGGGTTTGTTGAGTACGAGCAGGTGGTTATCCTCAAAAATTACGGTTGGTTCCATGAACGTTGAACGTTATCTTTAGAATGTTGTTCGGGGATTGTCATTGGGGCATTAATCGTCATTAGGGTCATTAGGTCATTGGGCGTCATTTATCGGCATTAGCCAATGACCTAATGACCTAATGACCTAATGACCTAATGACGACAAATGACCTAATGACGCCCAATGACCTAATGACGACAAATGACCCAATGACGCCCAATGACCCAACGACGAATAACGACGGCAATTAACAACAAATGACAAATCTAACCCTCGGTTTTTCCCCCTGTCCCAACGATACCTTTATTTTCGATGCGCTCCTACATGGTCGAATCGATACCGAAGGACTTGTTTTTGAACCCGTTATGGAAGATGTGGAGGCGCTCAACCGCCGTGCTTTTGCGGGCGAATTGGCGGTGACCAAACTCAGTTACCACGCCTTTGCGCACCTTACAGACCGGTATGCCCTGCTAGACGCAGGCAGTGCCCTGGGCAACAACTGTGGTCCACTGCTAATTGCCCGACAAGCCATGACCGAAGCGGAGGTAAACACTGCTCGTATTGCCATTCCGGGTAAAATGACCACCGCCAATTTCCTGCTCAGCCTGGCTTTTCCGCTTGCACAACACAAACAAGAGGTGATTTTTTCCGACATCGAAAATGCGGTCCTCCGAGGGGATGTGGAAGCCGGGTTGATCATCCATGAAAACCGGTTCACCTACGCCCAAAAGGGATTGGTCAAAATCTTGGACCTTGGGGAACACTGGGAAACAACCACCGGCTTGCCCATTCCACTGGGGGGCATTGTGATCCGACGAGATTTGCCGCTTGAAATACAGCAAAAAGTGAACCGCGTACTGCGCCGAAGTGTGGAATACGCCTTTGCAAACCCTGCCGAGGTGATGCCGTTTGTCCGCCAGCATGCCCAAGAAATGGACGAGGCTGTGATGCGGGCGCATATCGATTTGTACGTGACGAAATACACCGTTGATTTAGGGGAAGATGGTCGCTTGGCGGTGGAGCAGATGTTTCGAATCGCCTCAGAGAAAGGCGTACTTTCTGGGATTCGGGAGCATATTTTTGTGGGATAAGGCTTGAAAAACAGCTTTGGAAGGTTTCAGGATTCTGTGAAGCCGCCACAAACCGTTAAAATACTTTACAGCCGGGTTAAGTCTGGGTTAAACCCCTTTCGCACTCCTTTTTCGCCCCGTTTCTTTGCCCCAAATTTATCGAACCATGAAAAAAATAACACTCAGCCTCGCGCTTTTGGCGCACAGTCTCTTGGCGTCCGCCCAAATCTTTGTGGAGGGCGTGAAAATCGAGCCATCCAACACCGGCCAATACATAGAAATCGACCCGCTTTTCCGTGAGGACGGTCGCTGTACTTTCCGGGTAGATTTTGGTCAAGCAAACCCAAAAGAAGATTTTGTAACGGACATAAACGGCAAACGGTACGATTTTCGCAGTTTGGTAGACGGCCTCAATTTCTTTTACGAGGAAGGATGGCAGGTGGACCAAGTGAGTGTGCTTGATCGCGGTAGGCGGTTTTTGCTCAAAAGGCGGTATTAAGCGTTTTTTAAGGTTGGCTTAAGACGTTTATAAGCTAATATCGGCCAAATTTGCAGAATAATGAGCACATTGCACGCTCAAATTAAATGTTATGCGAGTTTTACTGGTCGAGGACGAGACAGCGATTGCCAATTTTATTGCAGAAGGCCTGGAAGAGGAAGGCTTTGCCGTGGATGTAGCCCATAACGGCAAAGATGGGTATCGTCTTGCCCAGGAAAACCTCGGTGAATATGACTTGATATTGCTCGACTGGATGTTGCCCGGTATGAGTGGGATTGAGATTTGCAGGGCGATTCGCAAAGAAAACAAGTCCGTTCCCGTTATTTTCTTAACCGCTAAGGATACCGTTGACGATGTTGTTTTTGGCTTGGAAACTGGGGCCAACGACTACCTGCGCAAACCATTTGCGTTTGAAGAATTGTTGGCTCGGATGCGCGTTTTGCTGCGTAATTCGAGTGGGGACCAGCATGTATTCCGATATGCCGATATTGAACTTGACCTCGAGGTCCATCGGGTAACAAAAGCGGGAAAGCCCGTTGAACTAACCCAAAAAGAGTTTGCCCTGTTAGAGGTCTTGCTTCGCAACAAAGGCAAAGCTTGTCGCCGCACTCGAATAATCGAAAGCGTGTGGGACATTAATTTTGAACATGACACTTCTGTCATTGATGTCTACATCAATTTTTTGCGCAAAAAACTAGATAGTCCGGGTCGACCTTCGTTTATCCAAACCCTGCGCGGGATTGGTTACCGTGTAAATGACGACGCATGAAACTGAGTTTCAGAAATCGGATTGCGTTGCTTTCGGCCATCGCATCAGCCATTACCATTGGACTTGTATTCCTAGTGGTGTACAGAGTGGTTCATGTTACGGCCTACCGCCATTTGGACGAAGACATCCTGCTCGAAAAAGAGGAGGTGCTCAGCAATATACGTTGGTCTGGCGACTCCATCATTCTGGAGCAAATGCCCGAGTGGGAGGAAAATGAGCATCAGCAAATTGAAGTAAACCCAACTTTTCTACAATTGGTGGATGGTGGTGGGGAATTGCTGTTCCGGACTGCCAACCTGCAAAAAGACATCCTGCTTTTTGACCCTAAACTTTCCAGCGACGGTTTTTTCAACAGCCGTATTGGCAGCCAGCGCATCCGCCAAGGGCAGTTTCCTATACAAAACGAGCAGGGGGAAATTATTGGACACCTCACGGTGGGGATTTCGCAGGAAGAATCAGCCATCGTGCTACACAACCTGCTCACCACGCTTTGGATTGCTTTTCCATTGTTGTTGGTCGTCTTATTTCTCGCCACCTCCTTGGCTGCATCCAAGGGGATTGCCCCGGTAAAAAAATTAATCCAAGCAGCAGCTGGCATCAGCGAGGTCAATATCAATGCTAGGTTGCCCTTACCAGAAAACAAGGACGAAATCTATCAATTGGCCACTACTATCAATGAGTTGCTACATCGGGTGGAAAGCGGGATGCAACGCGAAAAGCAGTTTACGGCAGATGCTTCCCATGAGATTCGAACCCCATTGACGGCCATTCGCGGTACATTAGAAGTGTTGCTGCGGAAGCAGCGGGAGCCTGCGCAGTATGAAGAAAAAATACGCCGGGTCATTGGAGAGGTAGATAGACTCAGCGCTATGCTCGACCAGTTATTACAGCTTGCGAGATTTGAAAATGGCTCCGTTTCAGTCTTTCCTTCCCAAGTGTTTGTATATCCACTGCTTCGCAGCCTATCTGAAAAGTGGCAAACCCTGATGCAGCAAAAGAACATTTCCTTAAACCTAAATATCCCACCAGAGGCAAACTGGACCACCGATGTGGCATTGTTGGAGATTGTGCTCGATAACCTTCTGGGCAATGCCATAAAATATGGTCATTCAGGTGGCCAAATCGATTGTATTTGGAGGGAAGAAAATGCTACCCTCACCCTCCGGGATAATGGTCCAGGAATTCCGGAAGAACATTTATCGCATGTGTTCGACCGCTTTTATCGAGTGGACGACGCACGAAGTGCCGCTGTCCCGGGCACTGGATTAGGGCTTCCCTTGGCAAAAAAACTGGCAGATTTGCTAGGGCTACGTTTAAGCCTTCATAGCAGGGTTGGGGAAGGAACCTCGTTCGAACTCGGCTTCCCTTAGTTTTAAGCCAATCTTTAGAATTGTCCAAGGTCGTTTTAAGGTGCACGCGGTCACCTTTGTCTTATCAAACACAAGTTCACCACAAACTGATAAGACAATGAAAAAGAACATTTTAGCCTTTGCAATTTTAGCCGCTGCTGCTTGGACGCTTCTTTCCGCCTGTGGCGATATTGCAAATAGCAATGCTGGGCTTCAAGCACCCGAAACGGCCAAACATGGCGCCCTTGAAAAGGAGGAGTCCAATAAAAAGGCCCTTGGAGCCAAGGATGCAAAGATCGCGTCAATCAAAAACTTGCAAGCTGCGTTCATCGGAGAAACCACAGCGAGTGCTAAGTACGCTGCCTATTCCAAAAAAGCTCAGGAAGAAGGTTTTACTCAAATCGCCTTATTGTTCAAAGCTACCTCGGCTTCAGAAAAAATCCATGCCGACAAACATCGCTCCGTACTGGAAGAGATGGGCGAAAGTATACCTGAAGTCAATGCTGAATACCGGGTCAAATCGACCCAAGAAAATCTCACAGACGCCATAGCAGGTGAATCTTATGAAATTGCAACAATGTATCCATTGTTTTTGACGGAAGCCAACGCTGCAGACAATCAATTGGCAATCACCAGCTTAAACTATGCGTACAGAACCGAACAACGGCATAAATCGATGTACGAAAAGGCACTATTGGCCGTGCAAAACAAGCAGGTAAACAGCCTTTCCTCGGAGTATTTTGTCTGTCCTACCTGTGGCAACACCTACGACGCTACTCCACCAAAGCGCTGCCGTATTTCAATGACCGATAGCGAACGGTTTGTAAGGATTACAACCGTCTAAACCACAAATCTTCGATTGGGAACTTGGGAAACGCGCATTAACATGTGAACCCCAAGTTCCCTATTTCCTAACTTAATTCATATCCATACCATGAATCAGGCACATTTGCATTTGCTGCTCAACCACCTGCCCATTTTAGGGGTACTCTTTGGATTGCTGATTTTAGCAAGTGGGTTTTTCCAGAAAAACAACAGCGTAAAAAGGACGGCACTTGGAATTTTTGTACTTTCGGCCATCTTTGCAATCCCAGCATATTTGACTGGTGAGGGGGCGGAAGAGGTTGTTGAAAACCTTCCCGGGGTCAGCGAAACATTGATTGAGGCACACGAGGATTTGGCCAACATTTTCCTTTGGACGGTTGGTGCCTTGGGCCTGCTTTCCCTCGCTACGTTATTTGCTGATTATAAGTCCAAAAAAGTGGCTTCAACGTTATATGTTGTGGCGTTTGTTGCCGCCATTGGTACCATGATTTTTG
>JALHPW010000342.1 GCA_022842255.1 Saprospiraceae bacterium
AGAAATCGCAACAACCCCCGAAATGATCAGCCCCAAAACCGAAAATGAGCTACGGGTAGCCCTTGGATTTCCGCCGCTTCCTGGGTTTGAGGCTTCTGTTGGGACACATTGGGACCCCTCCAATCGCTTTCAGGACCTTTTGCCCCGATAGTTTCGCCCGCCGCACTAGAGTGTGTCTCCCCTAATCTCCTATTCGAAAAACAAGTTGCCCAACACGAACGTTCCCTAAATAATCCATATCGCATGCAAGTCCTTAAGGATTAAGCCCATGCGGCCTATTTAACCAGCAATAAAATACTCAACATGAAAAAAACACTAATCTTAAGCGTTTACTTACTAAGCTTCCAAGTTATTTTCGCCCAGGATTTAATTGAAGTGCGTTGCGAATCTGGCCACACCGCCTTTTCTGGCAAACTAATACCGGGATTGGGGTTCGCCTATATCGTCACAGATACCGAATCTTCGGTGCAGGACACACTTTTGGTGTCAGATTACGCCAAATCTTGTTTTTGCAATGATACCTTGGGGGTGTTCTTGACCAATCGAGACGAACACCCTTCAATCGAATACTTCAAACTTGGAAAACAAGGTTGGAAGTGGCAAAAGTCAATTTATTTGCCCCCAGGATTTCCACTCGTCGGGGTGCTCATAGAAGGCAAAGTGTTTGAAATCGCCTCCCATACCTTGGTTTCAACCGACAAACTAGTCTCTGATTTGACCATTCGGAAAGTCATTGATAGCCAGTTGGTTACACTTCAAACCTTCGCTATGGAGTACCGGATTGACACTGAAAACGGTAGCCTATTCGTTGAGAAAAAAGTGCTTAAAGCAGATTAAGATGAACATTACTTTTTACGGGCATTCATGTTTCCTAATAGAAACCGGTGGCAAACGTATCCTGTTCGACCCATTTATTACGGGCAATACCCTGGCACAATCCGTGGACGTACTTTCCATCCGTTGTGATTACATCCTGCTCTCTCACGGACACAGCGACCACTGTGCGGACCTCGAAACGATTGCGCAGCAAAACCCGGACGTGACCATCGTGGGCATTTGGGAAATACACGACCGATACAGCCAAAAAGGTTTCAAAACCCACCCAATGAACAAGGGCGGCTGGTGGACTTTTGATTTCGGACGGGTAAAAATGGTAAATGCCGTACACAGCAGCAGTTGGCCCGATGGCTCGTATGCCGGTTCTCCCGCCGGTTTTGTGCTGGATACTCCGGATGGTGTGCTCTATTTTGCTGGGGATACGGCCCTGACCCTGGATATGCAGTTGATTCCAATGACCTGCCCCAAGCTGGATTTAGCGATTTTGCCCATCGGCTCCAATTTTACGATGGACTATCAGGATGCGCTCCTTGCCAGTGATTTTATTCAATGCAACCGCATTATTGGAAGCCATTTCGACAGTTTTGGCTATATCCAAATTGACCACGTGGCAGCGCAAGCGGCGTTTGCGGCCAAAGGCAAAGCGTTAATTTTGATGGAAATTGGTGCTACAATTTCAAGTTGAAGTTACTCGAAACTCAAAATAGCTTCCCGTTCCGATTTCTTCAAGGAATTCAGTACCAGCTCGTAGGAATGGTCAATCAATTCACGAAGTGTTTTGCCATCAAGGCTTCCTTCAAAATCGACCGTATTCCAGTGTTTTTTGTTCATGTGCCAGCCGGGCTGAATTTCTGGATACTGCTCCCGCAGCTCCACCGCCCAATCGGGATCACATTTCAGGTTGACGGTAAAACGTTCGCTGTCAAGCCCCGTGATGGCAAAAATCTTGCTCCCCACCTTGAGCACAAGCGTTTCCGGCCCAAAGGGAAAATCCTCCGAGCCGCCTTTTTTGGACAAACAATAATCGCGAAATTGCTCGATATCCATAATGATTTACGATTTACGATTTGGGAATTACGATTTATTTGATTCGAAGAGGGGGAGTTTGTGCTTTTTTCGGATCAAGTAAATCGTAAATCCCAAATCGTAAATCGTAAATCGTAAATCGTAAATCGTAAATCGTAAATCCCAAATCGTAAATCGTAAATCGCAATTCACTGTCGGTACTTCTTCTCAAACCGCTGGTTGAGCTGTTTGTGTTTGTTGTCCAGGTTGATGGTCCGGCCTTGGATAAATGCTGCGGTTACCTGGCAAGTACGCATGTCTAGCGCATCCCCTTCCGAGATGAAGAGTGTGGCATCTTTTCCTGTTTCAAGGGTGCCGGTGGTTTTGTCTATGCCCAGGATTTTAGCTGGAGTCAGGGTAAGCGCCGTAACGCCGGCTTCTTTGGGCAATCCAAAACCTACCGCTTGTCCGGCCTGAAAAGGCAAGTTGCGTTGTTGCCAAAACCCTTCGTTTGAAAGCGCAAACATCACCCCTTTTTCCTGCAAAAGTGCCGCTGTTTTGAAAGTTTGGTCTACGTCCGCGTCTTCACGCGCTGGCAGGCTTTGGGTTTTTCCGAGGACCACGGCCACATTGTGCGCCTTCAAAAAATCAACCACTATCCAAGCATCATCTGCGCCCACTAACACCGACCGCAACCCAAAACTTTCGGCAAACAGCACAGATTCCTGCATGGTTTTGACATTATCTGTATGCAGATAGAGGGTGCTTTTTTGATTAAAAAGCGCTCTCATGGCTTCAAATCGAAGATTTTTTACCTCAGGAACGGGTTGCTGGGCGTATGCCTTCGCCTCTTCAAAAAAGCGGCGGAGTGCCTGCACATCCTTCTCGTACTGGTCGTTTTTTTTCATTTCGGGGGAACCGGTTTCCCAGCCACCGAAGGTCCGCATTTGGGGCCAGTTGAGGTGCAAGCCTTCTTCTGCTAGATAGGTCGCGTCTTCCCAGTTCCAGGCATCGAGTTGCACCACCGAGGACGACCCCGAAATCGTGCCGCCTTGCGGGGTCACCTGGGCCATCAGCACCCCATTGGAACGCACGGTAGGAATCACGTCCGAATCGGTATTGTACGCGATGATAGCACGCAAGTTGGGGTTGTATTGGCCAATATCTGCATAATCCACCGTTGCTCGGGCCGCTTCGATTTCGGCAAGGCCAAGGTTGGTATTCAGGGCAATAAAGCCCGGATAGACGTGTTTGCCGGAGGCGTCGTACACGGTGGTGAATTTCGAGCGGTCCAGTCGAATAGTGGTCGCATCGGCCACCAAGGTCAGTTTCCCACCTTCAAAACCGATGGCACTGTTCGCGATTACGGAGCCGTTGCCCAAGTGGGCCGTAGCGCCCAGGATGAGCACAGAACCCGTTTGGGCAGGTGCTGGCACGGGGTTTTGAGCCCTGAGCGAAAACGAAAGCAGGAGCAAAAGCGAGCAGGAAATTGCCCGAATCGTGATTCTTATCATGGATTTTAATTTTAAAAATCAGTGCCGCAGCGACGTATCTTTCCCAGCCACCTTGTTGGCCGTCCAGGCAAATATACAAGCAGTCCAGAACGAAAACATAGAATAAACCAGGGCGGGTTTTACCATTTCAGCATTGCCCAACAAATTGCCGGCTATCAAAAAGGCAAGTGTGGTGTTTTGCACCCCACTTTCCATGGCCGCGGATAAGCGCGAAGGATGGGGCATTCCCATATAACGCAAGGCAAAATAGCCGGTCAGCAGACAAGCCGCATTTTGCAACAGTCCAACCGGCAAAATGAGCAGGATATCTTTGGCGTTCAAACCTGTGCCGCCCACACTTTCACTGCCAAAAAGTTTGACCGCAAAAACAATGGCCAACAAACCCAGCATGATATATTTGGCGGGTTTGCTGATCCGCTCGGCAAACCGGGGGCGCAGTTTGCGCAGCAAAACGCCGAGAAATGCCGGAATAATGGTGATAAAAAAGATATGCCCCACGGTGTCCCAAAACGGCAAATGCAGGTCGGACGACTTACTCAGGAATATCCGGAGCCCCATATTGACCACAATCGGAATAGAGAATAGCGTGAGGGCGCTGTTCACGGCAGTCAAAGAGAGGGAAAGGGCCACGTTCCCACGCCACAGGTAGGTCAAAAACCCGGAGGTGGCACCACCCGGACTGGCTGCGAGGATGATGAACCCAACTTTCAACTCTTCCGGGATTGGAAGCAACATCGTAATTATGAATGCGATGAGGGGCAAGCCAATCATCTGTACGGTTAGGGCCGTAAAGAAGGCACGTGGGTGACGTACCACGCGCATGAAGTCGGAAAACGTGAGCGACAAACCCACGCCGAACATCACGAGTGCCAAAACAGAGCCAACAGAAAGGTCAACGAAGAAAGCAGGACTCAAAGGGACAGCGAGTTTTTTTCCGCACAAAAGTAATCCGTTGTTCGTTGGTAGGTGCCTGTTGTTGATTGTTTGTTGCGCGTAACAAGTGCCGTGTATTTTGTTTCTTGCGCTGGAAAACCAGCCAGCCAACGTTTTCACGAATCAAAGCAAGTACCAAAATCAGGCCTCGAAACAGACTAAACCTACCACCAAACACAAATTTGCCATGAAAATCAGTGCTTTTTATATAGCAGAAGGGATTCGTTTGAAAGAATTGAAGGAAGCCTACGCCGGTTCGCTTTTGCAGGAAAACCCCTATGAACTTTTTTATAGGGTGGACGAATCCAGCTATTTCTATGTGTTCGATTATGGGGCCGTGGTGTTTGCCAACATGGACGACACGGACATGAGTAAAAATTTGGCCCTGCTTCAGCCGATGTGCCTGCGCCCCTTGCCCGAAAAAATCCGGGAAAACTTTGAAATTTTGTTGAAACCCAATGAACCGCTCCATGTTGGTTTCAACAGCCTCACTTGTCCCAAAATGACCGAAGATGTGGCCAAAATCGCGATGATGAACGTGGCACACTCGGTGTCCATGGATTTTTACACCCGCCGCGCCGAGGAATTATTGGCTGAAATCCACGTGTTTACCAATCAAATGGAACACGAGGGCGCTATCCAAATCAGTCGGTCCAACATGATCCGCTTCATCGGGCGGATGCTCAACAGTAAGAATCGAATCATTGAAAACCTGTTCATCTTTGACAGTCCCGACCTCACTTGGGACGATGAGTACCTCGACAAAATCCACCATGGGTTGGCACGGACTTTCGATATTCAGAGCCGTTTTAAGGAGGTAGAATATACGTTCAAGGTCATTGAGGATAATCTTTCTGTATTCCGCGAACTGTACTTGCACCGCGAAAGCAGCAAATTGGAGTGGATTATCATTGTCCTGATATGTATTGAGGTGTTTGATTTGATTTGGGGGAAGATTTTTTAGCGGTTCAGTCCACCTTGCGAAGTCGAAAGTCAATTCCACAACCAGGCAACCACCTTTTTAACTTCAAGTACTCTGATTGGGAAATATGAGGTTCGTCTGGCGATTGATGTATCAAAAGCACCTTTAGGTTTTTTAGGTTTTTCATACTCTCCGGGAATCGAGTGACATGGGTAAAACCAAGGTGCAAGTATTCGAGTTTCTCCAAATCACCGAAGCACTCGGGCAATTCTTTCAAATTGGAAAAGAGGAAAACTGCCCTGCGCAGGTTACGCAATTGGCAAAAATCATCTGGGAGTTTTTCGATTGCACCATGTTGAAAATCAATCTCTTCCAATTGTGTCAACTGGGAAATCCCAGGCGAAATGGTTTTGAAACCCCGCATACCAATCCCGAGATATCGCAAGTTTTTGAGCGCGAAAACAGCATCCGGGAACCGTTTATCCTTCCAATCATCATTTAGTTGGAGAAGTTTTACGCTATCCGTCATCACTTGCACAATCGTGTCGCTAAGGGGCGTATGATATTCTAGCCGCACTAAGCCCATGCTATCGACAACCAATGCCTTGCCGGGTTCAACATAGTAGGTAATATCGAGGATTGTATCTGATTCCGCTAACTTCGGCTCAGATTTGGGTAGGTGTTCTTTTGAATCGTCCGACCGAAAACCTGACCGGATGAATACAAATAAAGCAATTCCAAAAATGAAAAGCAGGCCGTATCCC
>JALHPW010000343.1 GCA_022842255.1 Saprospiraceae bacterium
TTCCTGTTCTCCGGTTTTGCTGTTTTCCTGTTTAATTCATCCATATATAAAATTTGGGATGACCCATATTGAACCCAAGCGCAAAGGTTACTTCACTACCTTCCGCACCAATATTTTGTTGCCCAATACATCGATACTCAACAAATAAACCCCATTGGGCAGGGTTTCGGTGCGCAAAATGGTTTTGCCCGCAAATGCCCGACGAACAACCGTCTGACCTGAAATATCGGTCAAAGTAATTTCACCTGAAAGGGTTGCGTCAGCTGGGTCAATGACCAATTCGTCGTTGAATTGGGTAGGATAGATTTCCAGTTTTGGGAGCTCTTTGTCCAGCACCGCAGACGTGCCGACCGTCAAAAAGGCGGTGTCGGAACAGCACCAGTTGTTGGCCACCAGTTGAACATTGTACTGCTGACTGAGGTCGGCATAGGTATGGGTTGGGTAACGTTCCGTCGAACTGTTGCCGTCCCCAAAATCCCAATTCCAGCTGGTTGCATATCGGGTTTCGTTGGCAAATGTGACCGTTGAACCATCCACATTGCTGTTGAACCCTGCAACGGGACTGAGCAAGCTATCCCCGCAAAGACTTTCCACGCTTAGGAAAATACCGGAATCATAGGCACCATCGCCAACGTCGGTGAGGCCAATCCAAATTTCGTAAGTTTCCTCCGGGATTACCGTTGCACTTGCAATGAGTACCGTGAGGAAACCATCAAATTGAACGGCATCCATGGAAAGGGTCGGCGCCGGGGTCGTGGTATCGCATTGGATGCCATCGGCAGGAGTATTGTTAACGTAGTAAGCGGTATTGCTTAAGTGATTGACGTTGTTGATGGTAACAGGAATGGAAGTGCCTGGTACCAGGGCAATATTGCGTGCCGACCCATCCGGATTGGATGCTCCAGGGCCTTTTATCCAGAACCCAAAAGCATCGTTGAATTGAGAATTCACGTACTCACAATATTCTTCCGATGCAAAAACGTACTTGAAACCAATCGAATCCGTATGCGGCACAATGGTCAAATGAAGCATCGAGCGGTCGAAAATTGGCCCTGAACTGATGGATTCCAATAGTGGGTCGGGGTCGTTTCCACCCATATAGGAACTTGCCGACGCCTGGTCGTTTGGCCCCACAGCGTCCTCTGTATTTCCGGTTGAAAACAGAATGCCCGCATTTACGCCCAACCCACTTTGAGAGCCTTCAAAAAACGCAAACTGTTTGGGTTTGCCGAGGTACTCCACCGTGGACACATCTACGCAGGTGCCATCAAAAAAAGCAGTGACAATATCTGCAGGTGCGTACTGCATCGTGTCTACAAAAAGTACTTGTGCGGAAGTAAAATGGGCTAAGAACAATAAAGGCAGGTAGATAATTTTTTTCATGTTAGAAATGATATTACGTGATGGCCGAAAGATACAGACTGCTGTAGTATTGCTGCTTCTCCCGCTCGCTCGCCGAGCAAGTTGTTCATGGTTCATCGTTCATAGTTCATAGTTCCCGCTATCTTCGCACCATGAAAAGTATGGTCTTCATCCTGCCCAGTTTACTCCTAGTGGGGGCACTTTTAGCGCAACCCTCCACAAGTCCGGTTATTCGTCCGCTCGCTTTGGATGAAAGTATTCGCCTTGCCTTGGACAACAGTGCACAGGTTCGAAAATCAAAGATTGACCGTCAAATACTCGAACGACGCGTAAAAGAGGCCCGAAGTGAGGGCTTTCCACAGATTACGGCTGGTGTGAACCTCGACTATTGGCCCTTGTTGCCCACCCAATTGCTGGAAGGCGAACTTTTTAACCTTCCTGAAGGCACCTATGTTCCTACACAATTTGGTCGTTCGTGGCAACTCGCAGGTACCGTAACCTTGGAACAGAACCTGATCAATGAGTCCGCCAGGCGGAATGTGCCAGCCCTTAAGACCACCCGTGGTATCAGCGATTTATTGATTGAGCGCTCTGAGGATGAGGTAATTTATACCACGGCTACGGTGTTCTACCAAACCTTGCAGACAGAACAGTTGCTGCGGGCGGTGGACGCCAATTTGCTCAAATTGGAGGCCCTGCAGGGTATGGCCCAACTTCAACTCGACAATGGGTATGCTGTTCCTACCGATGTGAAACGCATCCGGGTGGCTAAAACCAACCTCGAAACCCAACGACAAAACCTTCTGACCGGAATCAGCTCCTTACGGCAAACGCTGCTTTTCCTATGCGGCCTTTCACTCGATGAAGCCCTGGATTTGAGCGCGGAAATTGGTGCGCCTGCCGCCGATTCATCTCGCTGGCAGAACCTTACGCTCGACCCACAAACCACTACAGAAAGTCGGCTGCTAGCCGACAACTTGGAATTACTCCGCATCCAACGCCGAAGCGCGATTGCGGAGGCCCTGCCCAGCTTGAAAGGATATGTGCTGATTTCAGCGCAGGGGTTTCGGCCTGACATCAACTTCTTTGATATTGACCGTCGGTGGTATGGAGCGGCAGGAGCAGGCGTACGACTGAAAATACCGATTTTTGATGGGTTTCGTGTACGGAACAAAGCCCTGGTATACAAGTTGGAAGAGCAAAAGTTGGAAGAAGATCACCGGCAGCTCAAGAATGCCAAGGCATTGGAATTCCGCCAGGCCCGTGAGCAATTGGGCACTAGCCTGCGAACGCTCCGGAGTCAGACAGACAATGTGGCCCTGGCCCGCGAAATCACGGAGAAACTAGTGCTACAGTACAAGGAAGGAGTGGCCTCGCTTACCGACCTGCTCAACGCCCAAACAGCACTCTCCGAAGCAGAAACAAATTACTGGCAGCAGGTTTTCAGCTACAAACTCTCGGTTTTGAAACTGCTAAAAACGGCAGGGCAACTTGAGTTGCTGAAATAGGGATTAATTTGATTAATGTGGTCAATGTGATAAATGTGGTCAATGTGATAAATGTGGTCAATGTGAGTGAGCCCATTGACCATATTATTCACATTGACCACATTTTGACCATATTCATCCCTAATTTAATTTGCTGGGGACAACCATTCTGAATTCTGGAATTTCTGCTTCAAAAAGCGCGTCGTCGTCGCGACGGGTCATGAGATAATGACCGCGCATTTTCCCGATTTCAGTATTGAGATCGCAATAGGAAGCGTATTCGTATCGCTCTCCTGGCGGGATAATGGGCTGTTCACCCACGACTCCTTCTCCTTCCACTTCACGGATTTGGGCCGCTGCATCGGTAATGTACCAATGGCGGCGGAGCAGCTGCACAGTTTGTGTACTGCCATTTTCTATCATGATGTGGTACCCAAAAATGTACCTCCCCTCACGCGGATCGGAGTGATGTGGCAGATAGTTAGTCTCCACTGCGACCGTAATACCATTGGTGACAGCTATTTCCATGGGGTAAAATTACACAGCTTCTAAGATAAAATCTTGTTGTTCAGAAAATTGTGCGGGAACGTAGGCTTGGGTGGTGGAGGCACCTGTTGTTCGCCCCTCAGGCGACGCAATTCCAGTTCAAGGCTTTCCAAACCTTTCCGCATGGCCCAATGGTGGTTCGCCGAAAAAACAGCGCGAAACAGCCAACCCAATTTTTTTAACAATGGTTTTTCTGCAGAGATGCGCCAATCATAAGTAATATGGCAAATTTCGCCCTCCTGTTGAAATCTCCAAACCCCTGTGCCAACAAAATCGCCCAGTGCTTGCAGGGAAAAACCATGTGGGAATTGCGTTTCCGTCACCCTGAACTGCCAGCGAAGCGAGTATGGAAGCCAACCTTTGGTATAAAGCGCTACCAATTTCCCAACACCACCCGGCTGACCTTTTTCGCGCACCTTCACGTCCAGGTAAACGGAGGGCCACCAACGGGACAACGCATCCACGTCCTCAAGGGTTTTGTACACTTCTTCGCAAGTAGCTTTTACTCGCCAAGTGGTTAAAAAACAATAGTCTGGAGATTGGGGTGTTTGACCAGAATTTGATTGATTTTCAAGTGATTGCATGATATTTTGCTTTTTACAACTTGCAGAATTCAAGCAGTTAGCCTCACTCAATCCTCAAAACCAGCACTGATATGGCTCCCATCACAAAAGGGCTTATTGCTGGATTTGCCGCAACGACAAAAAGCGGTTACCCGGCTCTTGTTCTCTTCGGTCCCATCCTTTAATTTGACCGTTAAGTTGCCATACACCAACAAAGGTCCGTTGGGAGATACCTCCACCTTGGTATCGGCATTTATTTCAGTAGCTGGGTTGGCTTCGTCCTGAAGGTAATAACTCAGGGCGCCACTTGGGCATTTCGACACCTGATCGATGATGTGCGCGGTGTCGGCTCCTTCCATATTAATCCAAGGGCGTTTGCGCGGGTCAAACACTTCCGAGAGTTGTGTCCAACACAGTCGAGAGTGAATACAAACGTCTGGTTTCCAGACTACGGTGACTTCTCCGTTGGTGTATTTTTTGATGATTTCGCTCATAACAGGGTGCTTTGGATAGAAATGGAATGCGTCAGGGTTTGGTGAATGGGGCACTTGTCGGCTATTTGAAGCAAGCGGCTTTTTTGTTCGTCGTCCAAAGTTCCGAAAAGTTTGATTTTTCGCAGCATCGAAGCTGTTTTTGTCACCGAATCTCGTTCGAAATCCACGGCTACCTCCACGGAGTCTAGGGGCCAGCCTTTGCGGTCGGCATACATTCTCAAGGTAATGCTGGTGCAGGCGGCTAAGGAAGCTGCCAGCAATTCATCTGGTGTAAACCCTGTGTTTCCGCCGCCCTCTTCGATGGGTTCGTCGGCCAGCAGGGTGTGGTTTTCATTGCTGAGGGTGGTTGCGTAGGGCGTTCTTCCGATGTTAGCGGTAATTTTTGCCATAACCTAGGATTGAAACGGGTTGTCCAGAATGGCGTAATTGCCCTCTTGTTGAGCAGTCAATGCCGCCCGTATTTCAGCAAAAAGCAATCCGCCGCCGCCGCCAAAATGCTGGATGATTTTGACCAATGGGTTCTGAAAAGAGAAAATCGCCCGCAATTTGGCCTCACTTTCGGGCTCCACCCCACCACCAATCAACACCAGGTCAAAGCGTCGTTGCTGGAACAATTCAATGGCCTCCTCATCTTCCAATGCTCCGGCGGCTTCCCAATCCGGGGTACTGTTGATTAGGCGCAACACGGTCTGCATGATTTCTTCATGACGACCGACGACCAATACTTGAATACTGCTGAGCATAAATTATTGATTTTCAAGTACAAATTCCTCTACTGCCCGGCGGCTGCGCGGGGTGATTTCACGGGTACGGAAGGGTTCTTCCAATTGCTCGGGGGTTCCTAGGAAACCCAAAGCGATGATGCAGACATCCTCCTCGTCTTCGGCCAACTGAAACGATTCCCGAAGTTTAGCGGGGTCGTACCCTGCCATGATGTGTCCATAAATATTCATTTGGGTGGCTTGCAACATCAAAAAAGCATTGGCCATCCCCGTATCGTGCATGGCATGGCGGTTTGGGCTGCCATTTTTTGCGAAATTTTTTTTGGTCGTGCAGAGGATCATGGCGGCGGCATGTTTCGCCCAAGGTTTGTTCCCAATAAGTAGGCTATCCCACATTCGATCAAACTGGGGAGTGCCTCGAAGCCCAAACCGGTATCGCCAAGGCTGTTCGTTGATAGAGGAAGGGGCCCAAGAGGCTGCCTCAATCAAGGTGAGTAGGTGTTCTTCCGTGAGGTTTTGGTCGGAAAAAGCCCGCGCACTCCAACGATTTTTGATTAAATCGATGACGGGCATCCGGGTTACTGCTGTCTTTATCATGATGAATGGTTATCGGATACTGGTTATTGGTTGGTTGGTGATTGGTTAATTGGTAATTGGTTAACTTCCAGAAGGACAATTGGTTCATTTAGAGCCTTAACAAACCAGTCAACCAGTCACCAGTCAACCAATTAACCAGTCAACCATCTAAACCCCCATAGGCACTTCCATCAACAGGATTTCCGCATTGGAATC
>JALHPW010000344.1 GCA_022842255.1 Saprospiraceae bacterium
ATTCTGCGGCACCTCCCACTGCCTAAAAAATTCCAAACCACCACCTTTTGTCCCGGCGATACCGCCTTTGTGGATGGAATGGCCTATTTCTACCCTGGCGTACTTCCCAATCCAGACACGCTGCGCTCCACAGGGCCCGGTTGCGATACCTTACTATATCAAGTATTGGCATACCCTTCCGCGCCTTCTACGGTGCAGGCCCTGTGTCCACCCGATATAACAGTCACGACGGCCCCTGCTACCGCCGTTCCATTACTCTATACAATGCCTTCAGGGACAAGTGATTGTACTTGTCCGGATTTGTATTCGACACTCGTGCAGGGCGTTCCTTCTGGCGGGCTGTTCCCGGTGGGGCTTACACAGGTTTGTTATGCGCTCAGTGATATCTGTGGGGCCGTGGAGACTTGTTGCTTTGAAGTAAACGTTGTAGAAGAGCAGGTATGTGATGTTAAGGAAACCCCTTGTATCCAGTATGAGCTTCTGGATATTTCGACCGATGCCGAGCAAAACAAGACCTACCGGGTACGGCTCACCAACCATTGTGTCAGTCCCTTGGTGAGTGCTTCCATGCAATTGCCCAATGGGTTGGACGCCATTGCTCCTGCGCAAAACAGCCTCTATATTTCAAGTAATAATCAGGAATACACGGTGCGGAATCCGAATTTTTCGCCGTTCCGCTCCGTGCGTTTTAAAGCAATCCAGGCGGGCATCGCCAATGGTCAAGCTGATGTTTTTGAATACACCCTGCCTGCGCAGGCCGCCCCGGTTTTTATCAGGGTCAGCACCCGATTGGCTTCTGGGGCTACCTATGAAACGACTTTGAATACCTTTGAATGTGTCCTCCAAGCGGAGCGCTCGGCAATGAATCTGGGAGTTGAACCTTCCAGCACGCGGGTGTTCCCAAATCCCAACAGCGGTGAGTTTTTTATCGAGTTTTCTGATTGGGAACAAGGGATTGTTCAAGTGCAATTACAAAATATCCAAGGACAGCAATTGGGTCAAACCTCCTTGGCAACGGGCTCCGGGGCACAACCATTTGCGATTCCAACGGAGTTGCCCGATGGGCTATACCTCCTGCAATTGACGTATGAAAATGGCGAAGCGCAAAGGATTAAATTTGTGCTGCACAGATAACCTATATGTAGTGATAAGGTGATGAAGTGATAAAGTGATGAAGTGATAAAGTAATGGCGTGATGAAATCACTTCATCACGCCATTATTTCATCACTTCATATCAATCAGGGATTGATTTTGAACAGCTCCACCTCAAAAATCAAGGTAGAGTATCCTTTGATGGTTCCTGGCCGACCCTTCTCACCATAAGCGAGGTTGTAAGGGATGAAGAACTTAAACTTGTCTCCAACATGCATATACTGCAAGCCTTCTGTCCAACCCGAAATCACGCGGTTGAGTGGGAATTGTGACGTTTGGCCACGCTTTACGGAGCTGTCAAAAACAGAACCGTCAATCAGCGTACCATGGTAGTGTACCTCCACATTGTCGGTCGATTTTGGGGATACGGTGCCGGTGCCTTTGGTCATTACCTCATATTGAAGGCCGCTGGCGGTGGTGATCACTTCTTTGCGCTTTTTATTCTCTTCCAAGAATTTTGCGTTGGCGCCAGACCAAGGTTGGGCAAGCAGGAATTGTTCGATTTTAGGAGCGTTTTCAGTGCTAAAAACGGTTGGTTGGCCTTTCATTACTGCATTAAAGGCCTCCATAAAAATTTTCGGGTCCATTTTGGCACCGAGTACTCGCTTGGCATTTTCGGCAGCCACCATGCCGTTGGCATAGTTCAGGCTGTCAGAAGTAGTTTTCAAAGTTGTTTGTTGGGCAAAAATGCTCGTGCCAGCAAACAAGAGGGAAAGGGAGAAAATGAGTTTTTTCATGTTTTAAAATTGAGTCGTAGGTGAAAACCTGTTTTTGTTTGTATGAATTGGTTTTGCCACGAATTGCACTGAATCAAAATTGGTGCAAATTCGTGTAATTAGTGGCTAAAAATCATTGGGTCAGCCGCGATTGCACTAATTTGCACCAATGTGACGTAGTGTAATTCAAGGCTAAAAATCAATGCTCATTCGTGGACTTTGCCATGAAGCCTTGTAAGCCTTTCATCGCAGAAGCCCCAACTTTGTTTTTTAAAAAACTGCTCCAGCCCAGCAACCAACCCATCAAGCCCAAAGATTGACGGCTCCAACGCCAAAAATCAAAATGGTCTGTGTGCCGGTAAATCAACCCATCCTTGAATTCAAATCGGGCTTCAATGATATTGTGCACCTTCCTGCCCATCTTTGAAAACGTGTACCACGCTTCCCAATGTGCAGAAGCTTTGTCGCCATCGGATTTTACATCGCTGAATTCAATCCGCAAGTCTTTGCCAGCCTTGAGCAACATCTCCCACATAGCCCCCGCTTCTTTCCCTGATTTCAAATCAAAAGCAGCGTCCTTAAACGTCGCTTCGGGATGATAAAGTGCAGCCATGCTCTTATAATCCTTCTGCTGGAAAGCCGTATAGAACTGGGTGATGATGTCTTTCATGGTGGAGTGGTGAAATGATGAAGTGATGAAATGATAAAGTGATGAAGTGATATCGCTCCATCACTTTATCACTTCATCACCTTATTTCCCATGACACTGCTTGTACTTCTTCCCGCTGCCGCAAGGGCAAGGGTCGTTTCTACCAACTACTTTCTCGCGCACAATCGGTTGGGTGCGTTGTGCCGGACCATTGTGGCCTGCTGCTTGCGCAGCGCGTTGGGCGGCCGCCTGGGTTTCGGTCTGCTGCTGGCCATTGTTCGTGCGAAGTCGGCTGGCTTGTGCTTTCCGTTGCGCTTCTGCTTGGGATTGCGCGGCTTGTGCACGACGCATTTCTTCCTCGTTCGGTAATGCAAGCGAGCCCCGGAGCAGGAAAGACGTCACTTGTGAGTTGATATGCCCAATAAGCCCCTCAAAGAGGTTGTAAGCCTCCATCTTGTAGATTACAAGTGGGTCTTTTTGCTCAAAAGAGGCACCTTGTACCGATTCTTTCAAATCGTCCACATTGCGCAAGTGTTCTTTCCAGGCATCGTCGATGAGCGCAAGGGTGGCCACTTTTTCAATATCACGCATCACGGTTTTGCCTTCGCTTTTGATGGCTTCGTCCATTTCGGCGCTCACGTTATAACCCGCTGTACCGTCTGTGAAAGGCACCACGATGCGCTTGTAACGGTGGCCATGCTCGGCGTACACCCGTTTGATTTCGGGTAAAATACGCTCGCCCACTTGTTTGGATTTGTGTTCGTACAGCCCCAATACCTGGTCTTGGAAGGTGGCAATCACGGTGCCCACGGGTGCCGTTTTGAACCAAGCCTCATCCATCTCTGGGTCCACCCCAATCAAACGGATACTATCGAAACGGAAGGTCTCGTAATCACCTCCCTCTCGGTGAACGTGCACCAGTTCGGAAGTGATGGCCGTGAACGCGTTGTTGATGTCCACTGCGAGACGGTCGCCGAACAGGGCGTTGCGGCGTTTTTTGTAAATCGCCTCCCGCTGGATGTTCATCACGTCGTCGTATTCGAGCAAACGCTTGCGAATACCGAAGTTGTTTTCTTCTACCTTCTTTTGAGCGCGTTCGATGGAGTTGGTTACCATGGAATGTTGGATCACATCCCCTTCTTTGTGGCCCATTTTGTCCATCAACCCGGCAATACGGTCGCTTTGGAACAAACGCATGAGGTTGTCTTCTAGCGAAACGTAGAACTGTGAAGAACCTGGGTCGCCCTGACGACCCGCACGGCCTCGCAGCTGGCGGTCCACACGGCGGCTTTCGTGGCGCTCGGTACCAATGATGGCCAAACCACCGGCTTCTTTTACCCCTGGGCCCAGCTTGATGTCGGTACCACGACCCGCCATGTTCGTGGCGATGGTCACTTTCCCGGCCAAACCAGCTTCGGCTACTACCTCTGCTTCGCGTTGGTGTTGTTTGGCATTCAACACATTGTGTTCGATGCCACGCATTTTCAACATCCTCGACAACAACTCGGAAATCTCTACCGAGGTGGTACCAACCAGACAAGGGCGGCCTGCATCGCGGAGTTTTACGATGTCGTCAATAACGGCATTGTATTTTTCGCGGGCAGTTTTGTACACCAAATCCTCTTCGTCTTTCCGTGTAATGGGGCGGTTGGTGGGCACCACCACCACGTCCAGTTTGTAGATGTCCCAAAGTTCTTTGGCCTCGGTTTCGGCGGTACCGGTCATACCGGCCAACTTGTGGTACATCCGGAAATAGTTCTGGAGTGTTACGGTGGCATAGGTCTGGGTGATTTCGCCCACTTTTACGTTTTCCTTGGCTTCGAGTGCCTGGTGCAAACCATCGGAATAACGACGGCCTTCCATGACACGTCCGGTTTGCTCGTCCACAATTTTCACCTCGCCTTCAAGCACGATGTACTCGTTGTCTTTTTCAAACAGGGCATACGCTTTCAGCAGTTGCTGAATCGCGTGGATGCGGCGGCTTTTTACACCATAATCTTGGGAGAGTTTTTCTTTCGCCTCAATTTTTTCGTCGCTGCTCAACTCGGTGTCGCGGTCAATCTCGATCAAGCTGACAGCGATGTCGGGCATGATGAAAAAATCAGGCTCGTTGTTGAACCTGGAGAGGTATTCCACCCCTTTTTCGGAGAGTTCTACCTGGCGGTTTTTTTCGTCGATGTGGAACAATAACTCGCGGTCCACCTCCGGCATTCGCTTCGCATTCTCCTGTAAATAAACGTTTTCTGTTTTTTGAAGCAGCACTTTCATGCCTTCTTCGCTCAAGAATTTGATGAGCGGGCGGGCTTTGGGCAAGGCCCGGTGTGCACGCAACAGTGCGAGGCCTCCACCTCCTTCTTCAGCCTTGGTATTGCCTTCGGCAATGAGTTTTTTGGCCTCCGTGAGGAAGTGGGAAGCAATTTTGCTTTGTTCTTCCAAGAGGCGCTTCACCGTTGGGTTGAGCTCCACATATTCCTGGTCTTCCGCGCCGCGGGTCACAGGGCCGGAAATGATCAGCGGGGTACGGGCATCATCGATCAACACGGAGTCCACCTCGTCCACGATGGCGTAGTGGTGTTTGCGTTGTACGAGCTCGTCAGTGCTGGTTACCATGTTATCGCGCAGGTAATCAAAACCAAATTCGGCGTTGGTGCCAAAAGTGATATCGGCGCGGTAGGCTTCGATGCGTTCTGGGGAGTGCGGACGGTATTTGTCAATACAATCCACCGTGAGCATCAAAAACTCGTACACTGGGCCTACCCACTCAGAGTCGCGTCGGGCGAGGTAATCGTTCACGGTTACGATATGTACGCCTTCACCGGCTACGCCGTTGAGGTATGCAGGCAGGGTACCGACGAGGGTTTTGCCCTCACCGGTGGTCATTTCCGCGATTTTGCCGTCGTGGAGCACCATACCACCGATGAGCTGAACATCGTAGTGGACCATGTTCCAGTGAATATCCCCTCCGGCGGCGGTCCAACGGTTTTTCCAAAGGGCTTTTTCGCCTTCGATGGTGACATAGGTCTTGCCAGCCTTTGTTGCCAGTTTGCGGTCGTGTTCGGTGGCGGTCACCTCCAAGACGTCGTTGTTGGAAATCCGGCGACTGGTTTCTTTCACCACGGCGAACGCTTCGGGCAGGATGCTTTGTAGCACGTCCTCGAGTGCTTTGTCGCGGTTTTTGCGGAGTTCGTCTACCTCTTTGAAGAGGTTTTCTTTTTCGTTAAAATCCTCAGCGTCAATGGCTCGCTGGTTAACAGTGGCTATTTCGGCATCGATATCGCTCAAATATTCTTTGATGCGCTGGCGGAAATCGAGGGTTTTGGAACGCAGTTCGTCGTTGGAAATGGACTGGTATTCCTCGAAGTATTTGTTGACTTCGATGACCAAGGCTTGGTATTGCTTAAGGTCGCGGTCTTGCTTGGTGCCGAGTATTTTTTTTAAGAATCC
>JALHPW010000345.1 GCA_022842255.1 Saprospiraceae bacterium
ACACCGACTAGTTGACCACCTTCGCTGCGGCCGCAAGAAGCGGCCAGTGCTGCAAGGAAGAGCAGCAGAAGAAATGAATGCTGTAGTTTTTTCATGTTAGACACCCGTGTTTTCCTACTTAATATGTTCGGTTTGGAAAAGTGGTCGTAAAGGTAGACAGAGGATTAAATTATTTGCGAAAACTTTTCTGAATAAAATTTGGTCGGCCTCAAATTTGGCTTCCCGTTGAAGACGCAAACAAACGTCGTTTTAACTTTTCATTGTATCCAGCAGCAAATTTTTTAAGGATAAAGGCTACTTCGACCCAATTGGCAAATTTAATGCCGTTTGAAAAATCTTAAAAAAATCTGGGGTTGTAAATCACAGGAGGTAATTTTCCCACCCCTATTGGCTTGTTGAGGCTGTAACGCAGCAAAAGTTCGTGACTTCCCCTGTGTGCTGCGTTCAGCGACGACAGTGGGATATCAAAACCATAGGCCAAGGTAGTCTTTTCGTTCAATTTAAATCCTACAAATAGCACGGCCGCATCTTTGGACGAAGCTCCGAAGCCCCGCATGGAAACGCCGGCAAAAGTATTTTCACGCCATCTTGCCATCGCCGAAACTTCTATTTGTGTCTCCGTCAAGTCACTTTTAACTAAAACGGAGGGCTTCAAACTCAGGTTTTCGCCCAAGGGAATTGTATTCGCAGCATACAAAAGGTAGTGCTGGATGGGTTGCAGGCCAAAATTCCCATTGGCATTTTCTTTCAATTTGGTGGCAAATACCGGCTGCATCGATGCCCCAAGCTCCCATTTTTTGGACTGCAAAAATACACCCGCCTCGAAAATTGGCGCGCCAGCCTGAACCCTGCCGATGGGCAATACGGTTTCGTTGTGCGTAAAACTGGGTTCGGCATAGGTACCCTCCGGAGCCCGCAACTTTGCCCCATCCAGGCTGTATTGGAGCCACCCGCCGCTCAAGCCGAACGAAATCAGGGTGTTGCGGCTCAACTCCAGTTGATAATTATAACTGGCCACTGCCTGGGTCGTATTGTGCGCCCCAATCACATCGTTTTCCACCCGAAGCCCTACCCCACTGCTGATTGCATATATAGGCAGGTGGGCGTTGATATGTTGCGTAGCAGGCGCTCCCAAGAGCCCCGACCATTGTTGTCGGTACACCCCGGTGGCAACCAGGGTATTTTCCATGCCCGCATAAGCAGGGTTGTATGCATAGGGGTTGAGGGCGTACAAACTGTACTGTGGCACTTGCTGGGCAGAAAGCCAGCCGATGCTGCACACATATATTAATAGTGTGAAGTAGTTTTTCATGTCCAGGAGGTTTTATCAGCTTTTTGAGATGGTGAAAGTAAGTGCTTCTCCCGAATTGACCAAGGCCCAAAATTCTTCCAGGGTAGAAACGGGGCGTTGGCAGGCAAAATTCCGACAAACATAAATCAAGGCATCCTCAGTGCCCGGCTTGCCGGCCAGCAAGGGATGCGAATCAGCAGGTTGCCGACTGGCGGCGATGACTTTGTTCGGTAAAAAACCGCGTTGGATTTCAAGGGCTTTTTCAAACGCATTTTCCCCAACAACGGCTATTTCGTGCATGGGATACATTTCATTGAATAAGGCGGTGGACCAGCGCTGGAATGAAAGCGGGTATTTATTTAAGGTGTCGAGCATCGCAGCGAGCATATTCGAGGCCGTTTCGCGCCATTCTGGACGGTCGAGCAGTATGCCCAAACGTTGAAGATTGTGCACCATGGTACTGTTGCCCGATGGGGTTGCGTTGTCGTACAGGTCTTTTTTCCGAAAAAGGATATCGGTTTGATTGATATCCGTGAAAAAGAACATCCCTGACTCCGGATCCTGAAAATGCTCCATGACATAATCGGTGCATGCTCCGGCCAACTGCAAGTATTTCGGTTCAAAAGTGATTTGATAAACATCTACCAGTGCCGCAATGAAAAATGCATAATCGTCCAAGAACGCAACGGATTGTGATGCACTGTGGCGGAGGACGGGGGACGGAGGACGGTGCACGGTTGACGGTGCACGGTGCACGGAGGGCGGTTCGCCGGGCACCGTTTCCCGTGTACCGTCCTCCGTGTACCGTGTACCGTATTCCGTGTACCGTCCTCCGTCCCCTGTAACAAGAAAGTTCTTTTGGAGATAATCGAGGTTTTTGATGGCTGCTTGGCGGTATTCCTCGTGGCCGAGTGCTGTAAATGCTGCAGCATAGGCCGAAACCATAAGCGAATTCCAATCCAAGAGTATTTTGTCATCCAGCCCCGGCCAAATCCGGCCGTTACGGACCTGCAATAGTCTTTCGGCACTGGCTTTTAGCCGCGTTTGGAGTTCCTCCACCGTCACACCATGATTGTCGGCAAAGAATTCATAGGTGTGTGGTCGCCATAAAATGTTCTTTTCTTCCCAGTTTCCCGCCTCCGTCACGCCATAAAATTCGCAAAACAGGAGTGCTTCCTCGCCCAATATCTCCTCGATTTCCGATTTTTCCCAAACGTAAAATTTTCCTTCAACACCTTCTGAATCAGCGTCTTGTGCGGAATAGAACCCGCCTTCCGCGTTGGTCATTTCCCGCGCGATGTAGGCTAAGGTTTGTTCGATGATGGTTGAATGTTGATCGTGAACTATTGACCGTTCACCGTTGACCGTAAACCGTGTACCGTTCACCGTTTTATGCGCCTCAGAAAGTACGCTCACAAGCAGGGCATTGTCGTACAACATCTTTTCAAAGTGGGGGATAAGCCATTCCCGGTCGGTGGCATAACGGGCAAAGCCACCACCAATTTGGTCGTAAATTCCACCCCGCGCCATTTTATCCAAGGAAAAAAGGGCGTGTTCCAAGGCTTCCGGATTTCCAGAATAATAATGCCATTGGAGCAGCCATTGCAAGGCCATCGTGGAAGGAAATTTGGGAGCGCCCCCAAAACCGCCTTCTGCTGGGTCGAATTGACCGCGTAGCTTGGTGAAAATTGCTGTTGGGTTTGAGGGGTTTGAAGGGTTTGAAGGGTTTGATTGGATAAAGATGCTGTCGTTTCGTTGAATGTTGGCCAGTAGTTTATCGGCCTGGCCGGTGGCTGTTTCGCGTTGGGTTTCCCAAATATTGGCGAGGTGTTCCAATAATTGCATCCACGACGGACGGTTGAAGGCCGGTCGCGGCGGAAAATAGGTGCCCGCATAAAACGGTTTACCTTCAGGGGTAAGGAAACAATTGAGCGGCCATCCACCGCCACCTGTGAGCAGCTGGCAGGCCTCCATATAAATCGCATCCACATCCGGGCGCTCCTCGCGGTCTACCTTGATGTTGATGAAATATTTATTCATTAAAGCCGCAACTACCTCATCTTCAAAAGATTCGCGTTCCATGACATGACACCAGTGGCAGGTACTGTAGCCAATGCTGACCAAAATTGGCTTTTGTTCTGCCCGTGCGCGCTCAAAGGCTTCGGGCTTCCAGGCATACCAATTTACAGGATTGTGGGCATGTTGGAGGAGATATGGAGAGGACTCGTGTTGGAGGTGGTTCATGGCTAAACAGGAAAACAGGAAAACAGGAAAACAGGAAAACAGGAAAACAGGAAAACAGGAAAACAGGAAAACAGGAAAACAGGAAAACAGGAAAACAGGAAAACAGGAAAACAGGAAAACAGGAAAATTTAAAATTGAGAGGGGTAAAATGCAAAAATTAGAACATTAGAATTTGGAACTGTGCCCAAGAAACACGAACTTTGAAACCATGTAACCAACCAAATGCTAAAAATGAAAAAATTTGACTTAGAAAACCGCCTTGTTGATTTTGCAGACATGATTATTGATGTGGTCGAAAATCTTCCAAACGCCAAAGTTGCCAATCATCTAGGCAATCAATTGACCCGTTCTGGGACCGCTCCCGCGCTTATATATGGTGAAGTGCAAGCTGCCGAGTCAAATGCCGACTTTTTGCACAAAGCCAAATTGGTTTTGAAAGAACTGCGCGAAACACAGGTTTGCCATAAAATCATCCGGAAGCGAAAATATGTTGACCCCATAATCATCGAAAAAGTGTTGCAAGAAAATGGAGAATTGGTAGCCATTTTTACCGCTTCCATTAAAACCGCAACTCAAAATCAAGCCCGGAGGTAGGCTCGCAGTTTTACATTTTCCTGTTCTCCGGTTTTACATTTTTCGGTTTTGAGGTTGTTTAAATCACCGCATGCCCCGGAGAATCCGGTAAATCCGGAATTTGATCCGCTACTTTTTCGCGTTCACTGATGACTTCTACCAAGCGGCGGGTGGTTCTGCGGCGTATTTGGCGTTCCAGGTCTTTGTTGGGCTCTTTTAGGATGTATTGGAACTTCATGGCAACAAAGTCCTTCTTCACCTCAGCGACCCGAAGGTACTGGCTTTCGGGCTTGATCAGGTCTTGAAAAGGGCTGAGCGTTTCAATCAGGATTTTTTCGAGCTCTTCCACATTTTTCAGGTGCTTGAGGTCAATCTCAAACTCTATACTGGTGCGTTTTACCTCTCGTTTGGTGTAGTTGATTACCTCAGATACGAGCAATATGGAGTTGGGGATGTAAATCATGTCGTCGTCGTCATTCAGCAAATGGATGTTTTGCAGCGTGATGTCCATGATTTTACCCCGATGGAGTCCAATGCGCACGTTATCGCCTATACTAAGCTGACCAGAAAACGTGATGATCATGCCATTGATCATGTTCGTGATGTAGTCCTTGGTCAAGATGGCAATACCCGCAAAAACGATGGACAGGGAGGTGAACAATTGCCGTACATCGATTCGAAACAACGACAAGAGCCCCACCACCAGCCCCATCACCAGCAGCAAAATATAGATTTGCCCTACCCCAATGATGAAATTGTCGTCGCGGGTAATCTTGTGGCGGCGGCGGTACCAACGCGTGACCCCAAACTGTACAAAATCAAGCATCATCAAAAAAATCGCGATGCTTGCCAGGGTATTCACATAATAATCAAGCGGTTCGCGGTACTTCGACCATTGGTAGAATTGCGAAACGTCCCATTCTCCTAGCCGGATGAGCACCAGGACTGTGAAAATGATAAGTTTAAATAAAAGGATTAGGTACTTCATCTTTTTGGAATGTGGTCAATGTGGTCATTGGGGCCTTAAGGTTAGTGCAAATTTCCCGGAAAAAGAAATGCGGATGAAATGTGAACGACAGTTTTTTAAAAAACAGTCGTCCGCATTCATCCGCATCCAAAATTCAGCAGAAAGTTTGGGCAAAAATGAACTTCTCAAAAGTTGTGTTTCATTTCAAACCCTTCAAACTGAATCAAACCAGTCTACCCCATCACTGATTCCACAGACTGGAGTGGCAAGCCAAAGGCATCTGCAACACCTTTGTACACTACTTTGCCCTCCACGATATTGAGGCCCAGTTTCAGTTCCATATTGTCTGCACAGGCTTTTTGCCAACCTTTTTCTGCCAATTGAATGGCATATGGTAGGGTTGCATTGGTCAGTGCCAAGGTGGAGGTAAAGGGCACGGCCCCTGGCATATTGGCCACGCAATAGTGTACTACGTCGTCAATAATATAGGTAGGGTCGGCGTGGGTGGTTGGTCGGGTGGTTTCGATACAACCGCCCTGGTCTACCGCTACGTCTACCACCACGGTACCCGGACGCATGAGTTTCAGCATATCGCGGGTGATGAGGTTCGGAGCTTTGGCCCCTGGCAACAACACGGCGCCTACAATCAAATCGTGTGTTTGGATGAGTTGGCGGATGTTGTACTCATTGGAGTACTGGGTTACCACATTGGCGGGCATTACATCGCTGAGGTAGCGCAGGCGGGTCAGGTTCACGTCCAAAATCGTGACCATGGCTCCAAGACCGGCAGCCATTTTAGCGGCTTGGGTCCCTACAATACCGCCCCCCAAGATGAGGACTTTGCCCGGAGGCACCCCTGGTACGC
>JALHPW010000346.1 GCA_022842255.1 Saprospiraceae bacterium
CTGATGCACCCGCCAATTCGCACCTGCCGTTTAACATCCTTGCATCGGAAACTTCGCTGAAAAAGAACCCTGATGCCAATTGGGGGTGGTTTAGCGGCGGGCATTTCCTGTATGTAAAACCTGAGGAACGGATTCCGGCCACCCAAATCGGCGAACGCATCACCACCCGGGCCAATGCAAGCAAAGATAAGGAGGACGAAAGCACTTATACTTACCGACTGCAGCCACTCGCCGACATCCACACCAACATGGCTTATGCACAGAGCAACGCCACCTATACCGCTGATTTTGAACAGTTTTATTGGGTTGGAGCTATTTCACTCTTCCTGCTGCTAATTGCTGCCGTCAACTATGTAAACCTCGCAACCGCCATCGCGCAGCGCAAAGCCCGGGAAGTGGGCGTGCGTAAAACGCTCGGAGCAAGTCGGCAGCAATTGGCCCTGCGCTTTTGGTTCGAGACCTTTTTGTTGGTTGCAGGTGCCTTGCTGACGGGTGTTGCCGCATCGCAGTTGTTACTACCCGTTTTGAACAGTTTTTTGGATAAAAACATCGTCGCAGACTGGTATTCAGTGCATACACTTGGTTTCATGGCCGCGTTGTGCCTCGCTACGACCTTTGCGGCAGGACTGTATCCGGCATTTGTGCTTGCTGGGTTTAGCCCAGTGGAAGCTTTTAAAGGGCGGTTTTCAGGGAAAGGTACAAGCCGTTCGCTCAGTCTTCGTAGGGGCTTGGTGTTGTTCCAATTTGTAGTGGCCCAGGTGTTTATCGTTGCCGTCATCGTGGCGGCTATGCAGATGCAGTACATCCGCTCCAAACCCCTTGGATTCCAAAAAGAAGGGGTCGTAAACCTTCGACTGCCCAATGACGCCAAGCCCGAACAGGTTTCGGCATTCCGTTCTGAGCTCGCAGGCATATCTGGGGTACTGTCCACGACGCGTTGCAGCGGCGGACCGACGTCCAATGAAGGCTTTACCACACGTTTTAACCGCCCTGAATTGTACGACCAACACAAGTTGGAAGTGGCATTAAAGGTGGCTGACCCAAAATACCAAGAAACCTATAACCTACAGTTGGTGCATGGCCGTTTTCTGAATGATAGCGATATGGCGCTTACCGCCGAAAGCCTACCTGAAAAGGAGCGGCAATACGTCTGTGTGTTGAACGAAACTGCAGTAAAAAACCTGGGCTATGCCTCCCCACAGGCCGTTTTGGGCCAAAAGGTAAAAACCGGGGCGAACGGAGTCACCCCTACGGTGGTTGGGGTAGTGAGTGATTTCCACACCCGCTCGCTGCGCAAATCACTCCAATCGGTTGCCATTTTACCCTTCCAAAATTTCAATTATTCCTTGGGCATCCGGCTCGACCCTGCTACAGCCAACACCGCTACCCTATCCAAAATCGATGCCCTTTGGAAATCAACTTTCCCCAACGACTTGTTCAAGGCCGCCTTCATGGACGACTACCTGGCCACACTTTATCACGACGAGGGACGGGTGTATTCGATTTTCCAACTCGTCACCTTGCTTGCGCTGATCATCAATGCGTTGGGTCTGGTTGGTCTGACCGTGTTCGTAGTGGAGGCTAAAACCAAGGAAATCGGCATTCGTAAAGTGTTGGGCGCCAGCGTGGCCGGCATCACGGGGCTTTTGGCCAAGGATTTCCTGAAATTAGTGGTCATCGCCATCCTCATCGCATCGCCCATCGCCTATCATTTTATGAACCGATGGCTTTCGGATTTCGCGTATCGCATTGATATTCAATGGTGGATGTTTGTGGCAGCAGGCATGATTGCCATCGGTATTGCCTTTTTCACCGTGGGCTTCCAGAGTATTAAAGCGGCTCTGGCTAATCCTGTGAAGAGTTTGCGAAGCGAGTAAGTACCCCGGAACTCTGTTCCGGGGAGGGGGCGCATAAGCATTAGGGTTTAAATGCTAACCAAAGCAACGTTTTTTTGATTGACGAATGACGATTACATGATTGTTGATTTTTGAAGGAGTAACATCAAAAATCAACAATCATGTAATCTATTAATCGTCAATCCTATCAATTCAATTTACGCTTCAAACCTCTCAAATCTCAGGCGTCTGGCCTGAAACACACTCCCCGGAACAGAGTTCCGGGGTACTGCACGGAACAGCGTTCCGGGGTACTGCACTTTAAAAATAAACCCGGTACAACACATTCGGGAAGAAACCAAACTGCGTCAAATAGCCGATGCCGCCTGGCGCGGTTTCGTCGTAGAATTCGTTGATTTTTCCTTTGTGGTTGGTCACGTTGTCCAGGTTTAGGAAAAGCTCGTGTGTGGCCTTGGGTTTGTGCCACTTGTAGCTCGCGGAAAGAATCACCTGGTACACATCCTCGATCTTATTATCAAAGGCCTTTTCGTAATCATAGAATTGGTTGTTTTCGGGGTCGACCGCCAGATTGCCCTGTGCATCGCGAAGCAGTGGAATGATTTTTTTGCCGCCCGTAAAAAACACTTTGGCATTGATACCCAGGGTTTTATTCTTTTTCCTGCCCAAGTGGGTAAATTCCTTGCCGCACAGGAAATTCACCAGATAATTGCTGTTGTACTGGGTGTTGCGCTCCACGCCTTCCAGGGATTTGTATTTGGATTGGTACAGGGAAGTATTGAACAGGAAGTAGAAATTGTGTTGAAAAAACCGTTCTACCGTTATTTCTACGCCGTAGTTTTTGCCCGTGCCTTTATTGACCAAATCCACATACCGGAACTCAAGTCCCTCATTGATGGTCGCGTAGTAGCTGGTGTCGTTGTTTTCCACCGGCAGGTTGTACAGGTGCTGGTAGTAGGCTTCGATTTTTGCGAGGTAGTTTTTGCCAAACCGTTTTTCGTAACCTAGTACAAAGTGGTGGGCTTTCAACAAACCCAGGTCTTTGTTGGGTTCCGTGACGCTGCCATCGGGCTGTTCCACCTTTGCAAAATAATTGTGCACACTTTCCATGCTGCTGTGGCTGCCATAGCCCGCATTGAGTGCGTCGGTAGCACTGAGCTGCCAGTGCATGGCAAGTCGGGGTTCAAGCGTAAGTTTTTGGTTGTACAACACGTTCATGTTGTGCAAACCGGCCACCAGGGTCAGGTCTTCCTTGATCCTGGAGCGCAGGCTGACAAAGTTTCGCAGCGTGCCGATGTTTTCGTTGAAATCTACCAGGCTGAAGCGTTCGTTGGCGACCGTATCCAATTGACTTTGTTTGAATTGGTAACCAAAAACCGTGTACCTGGAACCCACCTGCAACTTGTTTCGGGCATTGATTTTATAGTTGTACGTCACTGCTGCGCGGTAGGTGTTTTTTTGCAGTCTACTGGTCAAGTTAAGCGTTCTGGTGATAGACGAATCGCGCAAAAACTCGCCGTTGTCATCGTAAATCTTGATGACCCGCTTTTCAAAAATATCATCGTCGACACCCTCGCTCGAATAGGCCAGTGTAGTACGGATATGGCTTCTGTTGTTGATGCTGTAGGTGTGGTTAACACCGGTGTTCAACAGGAAAGCACCCTTTTTAAAGTCCTCGTTGACCTCACTTTTCAGGGAAGCATTTCCGGGGGTTTCCCAAAGTGCCGGGGTGACGTCTTCCAGCAAAAAACTGCTTTTACCACCCAGTCCGAAGAGGGAAAAAACACCCACTTTTTTGGTTGGCAATACCACCTTAAAGGCCGCGTCCTGAAATTTCAAGATACCATCCAGGTCAACCAAACCCAGGTCACTGATCAGGGAAACCGTTGAATATCGGTAGTTTACAAGGTACGAGCCACCATACCCTTTTTTAAACGGGCCTTCCAGGGTCAGGTCGGTACCGAGCAGTCCAAAGCCAAACACCCCCTCAAATTTTTCGTTGTTCCCCGCCCGGAGTTTTACATCGTACACCCCCGAAAGCACATCGCCATATTCCGGTGAAAACGCGCCCGTGTAAAAATCTGAGGTGGCCAGGATGTTGTTGTTCAGGGTGCTGACCGAACCGCCCACCGCGCTTTGGTCGCCAAAATGGTTGGGGTTGGTGATTTCCACACCCTCCAAACGCCATTGCACGTATTTGGGGGAATTGCCGCGGATGATCACATCGTTGCTGCCGTCCTGCGTATTGGTCACGCCCGCAAAATTGGACATGATGCGGGAGGGGTCGTTGAAGCCCCCTGCGTAGCGATTGGTTTGTTCCGGCGAAATGGAACGGGCACTCAGGATGGCCATATCGTTGAGCGCCTCCCCCTTGTTGGAGTTGGCTGTGACGAGCACCTCCCCCAGTTTTGATATCGATTCTTGCAGATTGACGCTCAAAACCAGTTCTTTACCGGAATTCAGCACCAGATTGGACAAGATTTGATTTTCATAGCCCAGGTAGGAAACCCGAATCGAAATCCTTCCAAGGGGCACGTTTTCCAGTCTAAAATCGCCCTGGATGTCGGTCACAGCACCCATTTTGGGGTCCGTGTCAAGGGTAACCACCTGTGCGCCCACCAAGGGTAATTTACTGTCAGCATCCAGCACCGTACCGCGCACGGTTTGGGTCAGTTTTTGGGCAAAGGCAAGGGAAAAAGAGGCCACCAGGAGGCAGCAAGTAAAAGCAAGTTTTTGCATGACGGTCTGTGTTTTTTTGTCTGAGAATTGGTTGTGAAAATTCTGGGACAAAATTCAGGTCAGCAAAATCCCGGTTCGTTGACTTTGGTTAAGAAGTGATTGGAGATATACTTCTGGACACTTTTCTGAGAGCGGCCGTCTCAAAAGGTTGATTTGAGTTGATAAAGTTGATGATGGTTGATTTTTGTACTCGAAAAAGGGAGAAATTACCGCTTTTCTTGAGCGCAAGAATAAACCTGCATCAACCTGATAAACCCTCATCAAACTTTCAAATCTGCCACTGAACCCCATGGGAAGAAATGTTACCGCCGCATAATCCGCTTGCGAATCCGGCTCAAAGATTCAGGTTTGATGCCCAGGTAACTGGCCAATTGATATTGTGGCACCCGATCAATGAGTTCGGGTCGGGTCTTGATCAGGTTCAAATAGCGTTCTTCCGGGCTGCTGAGCATAAAAGCAGCGAAATCATGTTGACTCTTGCCCAGTTCATCTTCTACAGCAATGCGACAAACCGTTTCGAACTGCGGAAATTTCTGGAAGAACTTAACCTCATCTTCGGGTGTCGAAACCAATAAGATACAGTCTTCCACACAAGCCAAATAGAACTTGGAAGGCCTAGTTTTAAACGTCCCCTCATTGGGATTTACCGGCTGCCCCTCCGTATAAAAATTGGTGGTTTTTTCTTCCCCGTCTATCAGGTAATACTGCCGTACACAACCTTTCATGACAAAGTAGCACAGGCTGGAGACCTGGCCTTCCCGAAGCAGGATTTGCCCTTTTTTGAACGTGCGAAACTGGATGTTGTCGAGGATTTCATTGGCTTCCGCCTCGCTCAGTTGCATGAACTTCGAGATGTACCGAATGACCTCATGGTCCGCTGCAGCGGGTTTGGAGGGTTTGGCTAGGGTGGTGGCGGGTGCGGTGTGTAGGATTTGAATCATGGTGTTGTGGATTGGGTTGATGGGGTTGATGGGGTTGATGGGGAACAAGTTAGGCTGGCGGTCCACTGAGCCCCTGATTTTTTCGACCGATAAGCTAACCAGGCAGTCCATTTTGTGCAGAATAATCTACCAAGCTGGTTTGACCTGTTTGGCTGTCCGAAACCGAACACGCTTGTCCGCTTTCGGGCATTTTAGCATATTGAAACAAGCTTTAAACAATTGATAATGAGGCTTTTGTGTGCTTGGCAATTTATTTGTGCAGGTATGTAACCCGGAACGCTGTTCCGGGGCAACCCACTGTACCCCGGAACGCTGTTCCGGGAACACTCACTTTAACTCGGAACAGCGTTCCGGCATACATACCTTCGGAACAGCGTTCCGAGATACATACCCTCGG
>JALHPW010000347.1 GCA_022842255.1 Saprospiraceae bacterium
CGAGTTGCGAAGTACGAGGGTGCACTTGCTTGGCATTCCTAATTCGCAATTCGGTACTCGTAAATTAATTTGTCCGCTCCTCAAACTCCTTCAATATCACCCGCAAAGCACCGGCCGACAGCATGATTTCCAGGATGGTAATCACCAGCGAGGCCATGAGCAGCAGCAGGCTGGTGGCAAACAGCACTTTTGCCCAAACTTGCCAGCCTTCGTACACAAAATACATGGTGACCACGCAGAGCAACATGCTGGCCACCCCGCACACCTGCATCCAACGGATGAGCATGAGCCGTCGGCGAAGACTCCTAATCTGTTTGAGGTGTCCGTGCTTTTTCTTTTTTTCATAATCGGACACCAACTTCCGAATGAGGCTGGCAATGGCCAAGAACTTGTTGGTATAGGCCAGCAAGAGCAGCGAGACCGCTGGAAAAAGCAGGGCGGGGGTTTGGATGTCTAAATTCATATATAACTATTTCCAATTCATCCGGCTCAAAGCTTCCCCCAGTTTATCGGGCTGGACGCGTTTGGCCACAATGCGTTTGTCTTTGTCGAGCAGGTAAATCACGGGCAAATTGACCGCTGAAAACTGTTTTTCCAAGGTTTCGATGCCGTTTGGACTGGCCAAATCGAGCCACTGCCAGCCTTGTTGCGCCACAAATTTTTTCCAGTAAACGTGTTGTTTGTCCGTATTCAAAGCCAAGGTTTGCAAGCCTTTTGCGCTATAATCGAGGTGGATTTGATATATTTTGGGCATCATTTCCTTGCAATGGTCGCAGAGCGGGCTATAGAATACGAGCATCGTCACGGGGGCATTCACTTCATATAGGGCATGCATTTTCCCTTCCTCATCGGGCAGTTCAATATTAACAGCCAGACTCCCTGTGAGGTTCGAACGGTGGGCATCTGCCTTGTAGGCCAAACGTTCCAAAGTGGCAATGTCCAGCCAGGGCGTATCGTCTTTTTTTAGGTATTTATCTGCCAGGTGGACAAATACCCGGTCTGCGCCGGGCGCTTCGTTTTGTTCAAAAAACTGCACCAAACGCATTACGGCAAAACGGTAAAAGGCGCCGTTTCGAGGCATTTTGGCAATCACCTCGTCCATCGCCCGAATCAGGGAATCTGGTTTGGGGACCACATGTTGCGCAAAAAAGCCGTCAAAAAAGGAATGCCAAAAGTTGTTGTACAACAGCCGCTCATCCTTAAAATCAGTGTGGTCAAAATAATGGTTGCGCTGCCAGCGGGCATAGGCCGGATTGGGTTTGTCACGAAGGGTAGGCTTCAGGTTTTTGGGCACTTCGGGAGGCCGGACCGAAAGTAGCATCTGGGCATAAAGTGTTGAAGGATAATTATTTGTAAACGCAATGGCCAAGGAATCGCCAGATTTGTACAAGGCCTCCAGGTCTTTTTGCACAGGCTGCATGGCCTCCCGGTCGCCCTTAGTAGCGCGGCCTACCATGTCGAGCAATTGTTCCTGGGCCGTAATCTTTTCTTCCAACGCTTTCCGTTCCTTTTCAAAGGCAAAATAGGCCGTGTTTTCCTCGGAATGCTCGGCAGCCAATGCATTTAACCGTGCGGCGGAACCACGCACCGTGAAGGAATCGCTTGCACTTGCCACCACAAAATCAAAGAGCCGGGAACCGCCGCTGCTCAAGAAATACAGCCCCGGTTTCAAGGCTTCCCGTTTAAAGGCAAAGCCTTCTTTTGGATTCGCAACCACAACAGAATCAATACGATACGCTTGTCCGCCGTAATAATGCCCCAAGGTGATTTTTCCACCTTTCAAGCCTTCAATTTGAAACGAAAGGGTGGCAACCGCGGGTGTTTGTGCAAAGATGGCTTGGCAAAAAACGATTGCAAAAAGTACAAATACAACTCGGTAGGTCATGGCTCAAAAATGATTGCGGCGAAGGTAAGTCGTTGAAAGTTTAAAAATAATTTACCCTTGGCCATTGCGCATTTGAAGGAAACCCCTACGTTTGCACCGTCACAGTACACTGATACAGATGAGCAGCTACCGCGCAACTTATTTTGGCTTTTACTTTTTCTATTTCTTTTTTGGAAACAAAAAAAGGGACAGCCGCTGCGCGTTGATATAACTAAAACATTCAAAATCAACACCAATGGGGAGTTCCTGAGCACAGGGACTCCCCATTTTTTTTGTTTCCAATGCAAAAAATTACCATTCAAGGCGTACCGGGCGCATTCCACGAAATTGCGGCAAGGCAATATTTCGGCAATCACATCGAGGTAGTGCCGGCCCTTTCCTTTCCCGAACTTTTTGAAATATCCAACGACACCACACGCGTTGACGGAGCCATGTTGGCCATCGAAAACAGCATCGCCGGGAGTATTTTGGGCAACTACGGATTGCTACAACGCAGCAACCTGAGCATCGTGGGGGAGGTGTACCTGCGCATCCAGCAAAACCTGTTGGCCCTGCCCGGGTCGTCGATAGAAAACCTGCGCGAGGTCCACTCTCATCCCATGGCACTGGCCCAGTGCGCGGAGTTTTTCCAAGCCTGGCCAGCCATCCAACTCGTGGAATCGGAGGACACTGCCGAAAGCGCAGCCGCGATTGTCCGAAACCAAACCCCACATATTGGAGCCATAGCCAGCACCCTGGCCGCCGAAATGTATGGTTTGCAAATACTGGCTCCAGCCATTGAAACCGTGCCGGAAAACTACACGCGCTTTCTGGCACTCCGCAGAAGGGCAGAAACCCTGCCTATTCAAGATGCGGATAAAGCCTCGCTTTGTTTCACGCTGCCACATCAACCGGGAAGCCTTGCCACGGTGCTCGGCATGTTGACCGCGGCCAAAGCCAACCTAACCAAAATCCAATCCGTACCACTACTGGGCAAACCTTGGGAATATCAGTTTTACACTGATTTCACCGCTGCACCAGAAAACATAGCCTCCATCCTAGCCTTGCTTTCTACCCAAACCACTGCCTTACAAATCCTAGGGATATACAAATCAGGCAATTGACCTATCACGCAACGCTGCAAGTTCATAGTTACTCGTTCATCGTTCATCGTTCATCGTTAAAAACATGATACCACCCGCCGCCCGTCTAGAACAAGTTTCAGAATACTATTTCGCCGCCAAACTGCGAGAAATCGCGAAAATGCGCAGCGAAGGGAAGCCCGTGCTGAACCTCGGCATCGGCTCCCCGGATTTGCCGCCCCACCCATCGGTGTTGGAAGCGTTGTGTGAAAGTTCGTTCAAATCAACCTCGCATGGCTATCAATCGTATACCGGCATTCCAGCCTTGCGCGAGGCTTGGGCGCGCTGGTATGCACGGCATTATCAGGTGCTCTTAAGCCCTGACAATCAAATACTTCCACTCATTGGTTCGAAGGAAGGCATCGCGCACATCGCGTTTGCTTTTTTGGAGCCAGGCGATGTGGCTTTGGTACCCAATCCGGGTTATCCTACGTACCGGGCGGCTTCCCTGTTGGCAGGGGCAAGGGTTCAGCTGTATGGTTTGAAGGAAGAAAACGGCTGGCTTCCGGACTTGGAAAGTTTGGAAAAATCGGATTTAACCAAGGTGAAAATCATGTGGGTAAATTATCCACACATGCCAACGGGCGCGCCCGGTTCGGCGGCGATTTTTCAGCAGCTGGTCGATTTTGGCCGGGCGCACAAGATTTTGATCGTCAACGATAATCCGTATAGTTTTATCCTGAACGAACACCCCCGAAGCATATTGGCTGCTGAAGGTGCAATGGAGGTGGCTTTGGAACTCAATTCACTTTCCAAATCACACAACATGGCCGGATGGCGCGTGGGCATGGTGGCCGGGCACCCGGAGTATCTCCAATCTATCCTGCGATTTAAAAGCAATATGGATTCCGGACAATTCCTACCCGTACAACAAGCTGCAGTGGCAGCTTTGAACTTGCCTGATGAATGGTATTCCAATTTGAACAAGGTGTATAAAACGCGGCAATTAGCAGCCTTTGATTTGCTGGAAAACCTTGATTGTCAATTGGATAGCCGTCAACAAGGCATGTTTGTTTGGGCGAAAATACCTGACCGTTATGCCGATGGTTACCAATTGAGCGACCAATTGCTATACGAGCAAAATGTGTTCCTCACTCCCGGTGGCATTTTTGGTCAAGCAGGCGAGCGATTTGTCCGGGTATCGCTCTGCAGCCCAGTAGAGGTGTTGACAGAAGCACGAAACAGAACGTCTGCAATGACCTCAATGACTCCAATGCCCCAATGACAAAATGACAATAATGACAAAAAAAATGACAACAACCATCATAGGCCCAGGTCTGATCGGCGGCTCCATGGCGCTGGCTTTGCGCAAAAGCGGGTTCGCAAATCGGATCATTGGGGTGGACACGAACCCTGCGCACGCGGAACAAGCCCTCCAATTAGGCTTGGTAGACGAGGTATTGCCCTTGCAGGAGGCCATCGAGCGCAGTCAGGTCATTGTTGTGGCAACGCCGGTAGACAGTTTGACGCGTTTGTTGCCACAGGTATTGGATTGGATGCACGACGGACAAGTGGTCTTGGACGTCGGGTCTACCAAATCCTCTGTGTTGGCGGCGGTGGAAGGTCATCCGAAACGCGGACGGTTTGTGGCAACGCACCCCATGGCAGGTACGGAGTACAGCGGACCGGAAGCGGCAGTGTTGGGGTTATTTGAGGGCAAATGTTGCGTGTTGACCGACATTGGGAAAAGTGATGCGGATGCGCTCGGCATTGTGCAAAAACTGTATGCCGCACTGGGTATGCACACCACGACGCTCAATGGGGCCGACCACGATTTGCACGTGGCGTATGTGAGCCATATTTCCCACATCGTATCCTTTGCGCTGGCGCTCACGGTGCTGGAAAAAGAGAAAGACGAGGACCGGATTTTCGAACTGGCGAGTGGTGGTTTCAACAGCACCGTCCGCCTTGCCAAAAGCAGTCCGGATACCTGGATTCCAATTTTCAGACAGAACCGCGACAACGTACTCGACGTGCTCGACGAATTCATCAATACCGTCAGTCGTTTTCGTACTTTATTGATTAAGAAGGACTTCAAAACATTCGAAGGGCTCATGCGCCAAGCCAATGAAATTCGAAGAATCATTGACCATTGACTTTTGAACGTTGACTTTTGACCATTGGCTGTTGACTTTTGACCATTGACTGTTGACCATTGACTGTTGACTTTTGAACGTTGACTTTTGACAATTGACCATCTCAGGTTTATAGTTTATAGTTCATAGTTCATCGTTCATACATCATACATCATACATCAAAAATATGTTCCAAAAAAAAGACTCCCATCCATTCCTAATCGCCGGTCCATGCTCGGCAGAAACGGAAGCGCAGGTGCTCCAAACCGCGCACGATCTTGTAAGCCTAGGCATCCCCATCGACCTGTTCCGTGCTGGTGTCTGGAAACCAAGAACCCGGCCAGGCGCCTTTGAAGGCAACGGCTCGGTGGCCTTACCCTGGTTGCGCCGGGTGAAACAGGAAACCGGTCTTCGCACCACCATCGAAGTCGCCAATGGCAACCAGGTGTACGAAGCCCTGAAACACGGTGTGGACGTGCTCTGGGTGGGCGCTCGCTCCACCGTGAACCCCTTTTCAGTGCAGGAAATCGCCGATGCCTTGCGCGGGGTGGACGTGCCCGTTTTGGTGAAAAACCCGGTAAACCCGGACCTTGACCTCTGGATTGGTGCCATTGAACGCATCGCAAATGCAGGCGTGACCCAAATCGGGGCCATCCACCGCGGGTTTTCGGCTTATGCCAAATCAAAATTCCGCAACGCACCGTACTGGGAATTGCCCATCGAACTGCGCCGGCGGATGCCTGATTTGCCGCTGATTTGCGACAACTCGCACATCTGTGGCAACCGCGAAGACCTGCGGGAAGTGGCGCAACAAGCCCTTTACCTCAATTACGACGGAT
>JALHPW010000348.1:0-1052 GCA_022842255.1 Saprospiraceae bacterium
TAAAAACAAGCAGGATAGATGCACATCGAGGCACAAGGGTTTTGAACCTTGTGCCTCGATTTTTTATACACCAACACCATGGCAAAATTTAAACTGACCCTTGAATACGATGGGTCGCGTTACGCAGGCTGGCAACTTCAAAAAAACGAGCGTTCGGTACAGGGCGAACTTTTACAAGCAGCCGCCAAAGTCTTTGGAAATCAAGCGGTTGAATTGTACGGGGCGGGTCGTACGGACGCAGGCGTACATGCACGCGGACAGGTAGCCCACCTGGAGGTTGCCGATACGCGCCTTACCCCTGATCAAATCAAGATTGGTATGAACGACGAGTTGGGGCATGCCATCAATATTCTGCGCGTGGAAAAGGCGCACCCAAAATTCCATGCCCGGCACGACGCACGCAGCCGCAGCTACACCTATCAAATCTCCAAACGGCGAGATGCTTTTGGTAAAAAATATGTCTGGTGGGTGCGCGACCCGCTCGACCTTCGCTTGATGCGCGAGGCTGCGGCCCGTTTGGAGGGATTCCATGATTTTCGATCCTTTGGCGCCACGGAAAAGGAGGGGCAAAGTACCCTGGTTGATTTAGACCGTGTGGAAATCCGGGAAGAAGGCGACCGGATTTATATTCACATTACCGCCTCGCACTTTTTGTGGAAAATGGTGCGCCGGATAGTAGGGGTGCTGGTGGAAGTAGGGCGTGGAAACCTGACGGGATTGGATGTTGAGACCTTTTTGAAATCGAATTCCCGGGAACCAGCCAAGTATACGGCACCGCCTAGTGGGTTGTTTTTGGACAAGGTGGAGTATTGAATAAAATTGACGATCCGCATATTGTACAGTATTGGTTCTCGAAGGAATTGCACCGGTCTTTAGGCCGGGGATATGAGGTAGATTGTGAAGATGTAGGGCTTTAGCCCTTGTTTTTAAGGGCTAAAGCCCTGAATTAGAATTGTTCCTTTTCAATCCCCGGCCTGAAGACCGGGGCAATTTCACCGTCACTGTACAATATGAGGATAGTCAGGTTAAATGAAAAAAGCCCCCGCTCCGAA
>JALHPW010000348.1:1062-5914 GCA_022842255.1 Saprospiraceae bacterium
CGGCACCTATTTCGGCGTCTTCTTCAATCATGTGTGCCATTTCAAAGGCATCACCTGCGGATAGTTCGCGGTAAAGAAATTGCACCATTTGTGCATCGTATGTGTAGGTTTCTTCCATAGGCATCGTGCCGAAATTTGGCTTATAGATTGTTGAAAATTTGCGCATAAAACACATGCTTTGGGTGGGTTATTGCATTCCTATAAAGAATATTTTTGAATTTAACATAGAGAGGCCTCCTGGACGATTTTAGCCGGAGGTCGATGGCTTGATTTGCCTACTTTTGCCCACCAAACAGGCAATTTGCTCCACCCCCAAAAAGGGGCAATTAAAACAAAATGAAAGGAGTAGAACAGATAGAACACACCTTGCACAACCTTGCTTCACCCAAGCGAGGACATACCTTTTGGGGCTGGGTGGGGGTGGTTGCGGTGGCAGGTCTGCTCATGGCTATCCATCACAGGGATATGCTCCGTGCGCCCAATGAGTTTATGATTGGCAACAGTAGCGATGGTTTCAAAAATTATATGACCTCCGTCTGGAATGTCAAACGTGATTCGGGCTATGTGCATTACGATGGGATGAGTTACCCTTTTGGCGACCATGTGCTTTTTACGGACAATCAGCCAATTTTATGTGCAGCCATCAAATGGTGGAGCCGGCATGTTTCCGACGTGAGTGATCAAGTGGTGGGAATCATCCATCTAACACTTTTGCTCTCCATGGTTTTTGGGGCGGGGGTGATATTTTTATTGCTGCGAAAACTCCATTTACCGGTTTGGTATGCCGGGATTGTGGCCTTGGGGATTGCTTTTCTTTCCCCCCAATACGGGCGGTTTGACGGGCATTTTGGGCTTTCCCACATTTGGGTTTTGCCCATGATTTTGCTCCTGCTTTGCCGTTATGAAGAACGACAAAGCCGCCGATACCAAAGCTTGCTAATTGCCATATTGGTGTGGTTTTCGGCGCAGCTTCATTTTTATAACCTTGGGGTTGCGACTATTTTTATAGGTTTTTATACCGTTTTTCAAATCCTGATTGACCGTACCTGGCGCAATACGTGGACTCGGCTGAGCCATTTTACCGTTATGGTCTTGTTGCCCTTTGCGGTGTTGAATGTTTGGCTGCACTGGTCGGACTATTGCCCCGACCGATCAGCTTTCCCGTACGGGTTCACCGACTACATTGGTCGTTGGGAGGGTGTTTTTCTGCCCTACGAGTATTTTCCGATGCATCAGTGGATCAACGAGCATATCACCAAGATCCGGGGACTGGATTTTGAGGCCCAAAACTATGTCGGACTGGTAGCCTTTATTTTTTCGCTTTGGTTGATATTTAAGCGGCGTTTGAGGCTTTTTGAACCTACATGGGAAACAGCAGCCTACCACCGGGTACACAAAAACTATTTGAGGGGGATTGCTTTCTCGGCCCTTGCCACCTTGATATTCAGTTTGGGTTTCCCATTTTCCATCAAAGGCTTCGAATGGATGATAGATTATCTTGGCCCATTCAAGCAATTCAGGGGATTGGGACGGTTTACCTGGGCATTCTACTATGTCATCAACGTGTTGGCTTTCTATATTATATGGAACAAAAGCCAGCGAATCCTGATCAGCGATAAATGGATCTCCGCGCTGAAAACGCGTTCCGTATGGTTGGCCCAAAAACTTCCAAACATGGTCAAGTGGAGTCTGATATGGGTACCCCTGGCCGTATTGTCCTGGGAGGCGTACTATTTTCAGCAGAACAACGTGATGAATTTGGTACCCAGTTTTGCGCAACGAAAAGCCGTAGCTAACTCGCCCGATCATTGGCTGAACAAAGTTGATTTTGCGCGTTTTCAAGCGCTAATGCCTTTGCCGTATTATCACAGCGGTTCGGAAAACCTTTGGTTGGTGGAATATTACCCGCTTTATCAAAAAGTACAATACACGGCTTATCATACAGGGATACCCGATATGGGGGTCAAATTGAGCCGTACCGCCATCAGCCGGATGGTCAAGTCCATGCAGTTTTCACTCTTGGCCTGCGAGCCCCCCACCCTGCTTTCGGAACTTCCCGACAATCGTCCGATTGCCCTGCTTATTGAACCGAGCTTCTGGGAGGCCGTTCAAAAGAATTATCCCCACCTGATCAGCAAGGCCGCTACGGTGTACCAGGGTCCAGAGTTGAAAATTATGTCATTGGTGCCAGACAGTGTACGCGCCTGGTCGCAACAAGAAGCGCGAGCGGTTTTGGCAGAACGGAACAGCAGCGCGAACACGGATTTGGGAGCAGGGTTTCGCGGCGATGCCCCGTCCAAATGGTACAAAATCCTTCAATTTGATTCGATTACAACAAGCCAGCATGTGTTTCGTGGAAAAGGTGGGGGCGAAGGAAACCTGCGTGATACTACCTGGATTTGGAAAAACCCTATTCCAAAAGGTTCCTACACGTTCAGCATCTGGATAAAAGTGGATGAGGACATGGGCATGACCCAAGGCGTACAGTTCTTGGAAAAAAGCCTTGCAAATGGTCAGACGATTCGTTTTAGGAAAGAAGATTTGCGCACCGGCGTCAAAACGATTGTGGATGGTTGGGCTTTGTTTGAATTGCCTTTCGAGGTGGAGCAAGACCAATCAAAGTTTGAAATATTCCTGCTCAAGCCAAACACCAATACCCTTTTTTGGTATGATGAAGTGCTGATAAAAGATAAAAACCTCAATTTGTACCATAGTGAGCCGGGTTGGGTGATGCGCAACAACTATTGGTACAAACTACCCAAAAACTAACCAGACCCATTCAAACACAGCCAACACAACACCTAGAGCAATGCAGGTACTGCTAAAAAGCGCCCGAATCATGGATGGAAGCGCCGAAAACCGGACGCAAGACATTCTTCTCCACAACGGCCGCATCGAGGCCATCGAAGACCATATTTCTACACCCAAGGCTGCAACAGTGTGGGAATCCCCTAATTTATGTGTTTCGCCGGGCTGGCTGGACGTGGGCGTATATGCGGCCGATCCTGGCTACGAACACCGGGAAGATTTGACAACTGCCGCCGCCGCCGCCGCCGCTGGAGGTTACACCGCGATGGCCTGCTTCCCGAATACCGACCCTGCCTTGCACACCAAGTCGGAGATTTTATACGTAAAGAACAAAGCCAAGGACTTGCCCGTACACTGTTATCCAATCGGTGCAGTGTCGCAGGGTTGCGAGGGAAAAGATATGGCCGAACTTTTTGACATGCATGCGGCGGGCGCGGTAGCATTCAGCGATGGAAAACGCGCCGTGCAGGATGCCGGGCTTCTGTTGCGTGCCCTGCAATATACTAAAGCATTTAATGGCTTGATTATCAACGTTCCACATCATAAAACCATCGCGGCTGGAGGGCAAATGCACGAAGGGCTTATGAGTACCTCGCTTGGTTTGAAAGGCTTGCCTGCTTTGGCCGAGGAGTTGATGGTGCAGCGCGATCTCAGTTTGTTGGAATATTCGGGAGGGCGTTTGCATATCCACTTGATTTCCACCGCCAAAAGTGTTGCCTTGGTGCGCGCGGCCAAACAAGCGGGATTGCCGGTTACTTGCTCGGTAGCGGTTGCCAACTTGTGCTTCACGGATGAAAAAATGGCTGATTTTGATTCCAACTGGAAAATCGTGCCGCCGCTCCGAAGTGAATCGGATGTGAAGGCATTACTTGAAGGCCTGATGGATGGCACAATAGATTTTATTTGTTCCAACCATACCCCTTGGCACGAAGAAGCCAAAAACCTGGAGTTCACGTACGCTGATTTTGGTATGATTGGCTTGGAAACCACCTTTGCGCTTTGCCAGACCTTCTTGGGTAAATCATTGAGTATCCGTGAGCTGGTAGAAAAATTGAGCCTAGCCCCACGCCGGGTGTTGGGTTTGGAAATCCCTCAAATTGCTGTTGGGCAACGCGCTGAAATCACTGTTTTCGACCCGGATGTGGAGTGGGTTTTGGAAGAAAAGGACCTTCGTTCCAAATCGAGGAACACCCCGTTTATTGGCCAAACATTTAAGGGAAGGGTTTTGGGCGTTTTTAGTGGTGGGTGAGCTGGGGCTTCCAGAGCGGGTATTTCGTGAGAAGTATTATTTCACGCAACGACGCTACGACGCAACGTATTGTTTGTTGATTATCAAAACATTGCGTCATAGCTTCGTTGCGTATTGTTTGCTGACTATCACATGTTGCGTCGTTGCGTGTTATTTGCTGATTCTCACACGTAGCGTCGTAGCGTGAAATAATTTACCCAAATCCCCAATGGACCAAATCAACCACCATCTAAATCCACCTAAAGATGAATTCCCGCCAACCCGCCGCCCTTGATTGGTTTTTGATGTTTTTCCTTGCTGCGATTTGGGGGGCATCTTTTTTGTTTATCAAACGTTCTGTGATGATTTATAGTCCGGTGCAAATGGCCATGTGGCGCATGGTTTTTGCCACCGTTATTTACTTGCCCATCGCGGCGGCTTACTGGTCAAAAATTGATTGGAAGCGTTGGAAACCGCTGGTTATTGTGGCCTTTTGCGGCTCCGCCATTCCGAATTTCTTTTTTGCCGTGGCGCAACAACACGTCAACAGCAGTCTGGCCGGCGTGCTTAATTCCCTGACCCCACTTTTTACCCTGATGCTTGGGACGGCGTTTTACGCCATGGAATTTTCGCGCGATAAGGTATTGGGGGTGGTGATTGGTTTGATTGGGGCTATCGTACTGGTGCTTTTTAATGCAAGCAGCGGCATCTCGGGTAATGCCTTTTTTGCCAGTCTTTGCGTACTCGCCACCGTTTGTTACGCCATCAATGCAAACACCGTGAACACCTATTTGCGGGACCAACACCCTGCCGGAA
>JALHPW010000349.1 GCA_022842255.1 Saprospiraceae bacterium
GTAGTAGGGCACGTTGGCCTTGTACTTGTCGGAGCTTTCACAACGGGCGAAAGCCTTGGCCGCTTCATCGTATTTCCCTTCGAAAAACGCGCAGCAACCGTAGTAATAATTGGCAGGTTCGTACCACTGGCTGCGGGCATTGTCCTTGAGCGGCATGAAGGCCGTTTTGGCCAAGCCGAATTTTTTGGTCACGAAGTACGAGTAACCGGTTTTAAAACGGATTTCGTCGCGCGCGGCACCCGAACCCGTTGGGGCTAAGTCGTAGTACGTCAGGGCTTTATCGTACTGTTTTTGGTTGAAGTAATAGTCGCCGATTTCGAGTGCGGCCTGGCTGGCCACCGCCGAGGGTGAGTTTTCGCGCAGGAAATCCAGCACGAGTTTTTCGGCTTCCGGTTGCCCGATACGCACGGCACATTTGGCGTGGTAGAGTTCTGCGTCGAGTTTGATGGCCTTCCATTCCGGTTCGTTCACCGGGCGGAGCAGGTCCATGGCGTTGCGGAATTCTTTTTGGGCGAGGCCGTAGACGTTTTGGTTGAAAAAGTCAACGCCGCGTTTGTAAGCAAGGTTGGCTTCGTTGAAGACTGCTGTTTCTTGCGCGGCAACCGCGAAGGAAGAGAGTAAAAGCAGGAGAGCAGGAATGCTTTTCCGAAGGTACATGATGGAAAGAGTTGGTGTATGGTTTAACCGCCGTAGCCTTGGCGAAGGCGGTTTGTCAGTTTAGTGCGTAGCCTTGGCGAAGGCGGGTTTCAGTTTTGGTTGGAAATTTGTTTGATTTGTTTGGAGGGTTTGATTGGTTTGATTGGTTTGAATTGTTTGATGGGTTTATAAACCATTCACAAACGTACAGCTTCAAGATTGCTCGTTTGTAGTTGGACTTTTTTGGAAATTTTAACAGGGCGAAAGGTCGTTATGTATTGGGTTTTAGAGCGTCAGCTGGATGGCAAAACGCCAGAACTCCCGGCGAAAATATGGATTGGTGAAAAATACCTTGGAAAAAGAGTTCGTAAGCGGGAGCGATACTTCAAAATAGGGTCTCTTCGTTCAACCCAGTATTTGCTCATCTAAACTATTCTACCTTGATGAAAAATCTCCGAATCATTGCCGGCATCTTGTTTTGCTTACTTACCGGGTTTGCAAACGCCCAAACCCCCATCGATATTGAAATCCGCACCCTGTTGTTTGACCAAAAATATCCAGAGGTGGTCGCATTTGCCGATCGATCGGGCGAATTGAGCGATTCCAGCCTCTACCGCATTGGCAGGGCCTATTTCCGGATGGACGACACCCTCAACGCCCGTATGTTTTTTGACCGCACGATTGGCAAAAACCCGCGCTACCAAAATGCGTACTATTTCCGGGGTATCTTGAATTATTATTCGGAACAATATCAGGTCGCCTTGTCTGACGTAAATCAGGCCATTGCGCTCGATTCCACGGATGCGGACTATTTTTACCTCAAAGGCGACATCTCCTGGTCTATGGGTAATTTGGACAAGGCAATCGAGGTGTTTCAAAAGGCCACCCTGCTAAAAAATTGCTCCCTCAATGCCTGGCTTTCCATCGGGGAAATCTATTCGGAGCAAGAAAAGCCAGAACAAGCAGCCCAGGCATTCCGAGACGCTTTGCCAAAAGTAGCAAAAGATACCACACTTTACATGCGGGCCCTGTATAATTTAGGCGCAACGGAATATCTCAATGAACACCTCCCTCAAGCCAAAGAGGCTTTTGAGGAACTATTGAAACTTGCTCCGGACGATTACAAGGCACTTTCCAAGTTGATTCAGGTGTACTACGCGCAACAAAACTACAAGGCAACCGAGCCCTTGAAGGCCAAGCTATACCGGGCGTGGAATGATAAAAAACTGCCCAAAAGCATGAAAGACGATTTTTGCTTCGATCAGTTTATGTGGAATGGAAAGCGCGTATTTGTGTACGAACGCTTTGCCGAAGACGAGGATTTGTACTACAAACACGTTTTTTACATCACGGACAAGGAAGGCAACACCGAATATCAAGTACAAACGGAATACAGTTTTGCCATCGCCATGTCCGGAAAAAAATACACACTTGGGATGACCAAAGGCGGGAAGCATTTCACCTTCATTCAGTTCTTATTCGACGACAAACCGGATTATGATGAATTGAAAAAATCAGTGCTGAAGATTTTGGATGAAAAAGTCAAGCCGAGCTCCAGTTCTACTATGAGCAAAAATTGAGCTGGACGAGGTCAATTTTCAGGAAATAAAAACCTTGCGAGCCATTCTCCGTTCTAGGCTTTTTACCTTTGTAGCTTGAACTTAACTTCCCGTAAGTTTCAAACTTTCGGGAAGTTTGTAGCAATCACAGAACATCTAAACTTCGGAAAACCAAGGTTTAAAGCCTTTTCAGCATGAAAGTTGAACAAATCTACACCGGATGCCTCGCTCAAGGCGCATATTACATTGAATCTGAAGGGGAAGCGGTGGTCATCGACCCGCTTCGGGAAGTAGAACCCTATCTGAAAAAAGCCGAAAAAAACGGGGCTAAAATCAAGTACGTACTCGAAACGCACTTCCATGCCGATTTTGTGAGCGGTCACCTCGACCTTTCCCAAAAAACCGGGGCGCCCATCGTGTACGGACCCAATGCCAATCCTGATTTCAAAGCACATATCGCAAGCGATGGTGAAATCCTTCAGGTTGGGAAAGTAAGCATTAAGGTGCTGCACACTCCCGGCCATACCATGGAAAGTACCTGCTATCTGCTTCGCGACGAATCGGGTAAAGACGTGGCCCTGTTTAGTGGCGACACGCTTTTTATTGGCGATGTGGGTCGGCCCGACCTGGCCCAGAAGGCGGCCTACATGACCCAGGAGCAATTGGCTGAAACCCTGTTCGATTCGTTGCGCATGAAAATCATGCCCCTTGCCGACGATATCGTAGTATATCCTGCCCATGGTGCCGGGTCTGCCTGCGGAAAAAACATGAGCAAGGAAACCAGCGACTCGCTAGGCCACCAGAAAATGGTAAACTATGCCCTTCGTGCCGACATGACGAAGGCCGAATTTGTAAAAGAGGTAACCGACGGATTGATGCCCCCGCCTGCGTATTTCCCGCTCAATGTTGCGATGAACAAACAAGGGTACGACTCCATCGATGTAGTGATGCAGCGCGGCGCACGTGCACTTAGTCCACGCGCTTTCGAAGCGGCAGCCAACGAAACCGATGCACTCCTGCTGGATACCCGCGCGCCTCAAACCTTTGCCAAGGGCTTTGTGCCCAATAGTATCAACATTGGTTTGGACGGCAGTTTTGCTCCATGGGTGGGTGCGATGATCCCGGATTTGAAACAAGAAATCCTGCTCATTACCGAACCTGGACGTGAGGAAGAAACCGTGATGCGCTTGGCCCGGGTGGGTTACGACCATTGCCTTGGCTTTCTCGAGGGCGGTTTTGATGCCTGGAAAAGCGAAGGCCGTGAGGTGGATACCATTGAATCTATTGATGTACAGGAGTTTGCGACGCGCATTGCCAATGGAGAAGCCGAAAATATCTTGGATGTACGCAAACCTGGTGAATACGAAGCTGAACACCTCAACATTGCCGAAACTGCCCCCTTGGATTTTTTAAACGACAGCATGTTGCTGATTGACAAGAAAAAAACCTACCACGTCCACTGTGCCGGGGGCTACCGTTCCATGATTTTTATCTCTGCTTTGCGGGCCAGGGGCTACGACAATTTGATAGACATCGCTGGTGGTTTTGCAGCTATGAAAAAGACGGGGCAGTTTGTGACCACCGAGTTTGTTTGCTCTGGGAAATAGGGGTGGCTACTCGCCCAAGTATATGGAACACGGATGACGCACATTGGACACGGATTTTAGACCCAATTCTATCAAATCCGTGTCCAATCCGCGTCATCCGTGTTCCATTTAAACCAATTTACTCAGGTTTTGATTTTCTAAGCTTGTCAAAATACTCAAAAGCGTCATAAACGGCATGATGCAATATCGTGGCGTGGTTTTCCTTTTTTAAAAAATCAAACTCAACCTGGAGTTTGGGCGTCACATTTTCCTTCAGCAGGCGGTAAAGATGCTTCGCATCCCGCTCCATGACTTTCCCCTCTTTTCCTACTGCAACAAACACTGTAGTTGGCTGGGTGATGGGCGTCCTGGTTACGCGCAACAAGGATTCCCGGTTCCACCACAGGCTCGGGCTGACAATGACGTATTGGTTGAACATGTCGGGCCTTTCAAACAGAATTTTGGTGGCCAGCAAACCGCCCAAGGATTGTCCAATGAGCATTTTGTCCTTCCCCGCTTTGTAGTTTTTCTGGATATATGGTTGAAGTTCACTTTCCAGGAATTGAATGAATTTATCCGCACCTCCAGCAGTAGGGGTAGCCTTTTTATCCTCCTCGATGGTGGTTGGGAATGTAAAATCCCGTTTTCGGTCCACGTTTGCAATGCCTACCACGATTGATTTGGGCAAAAGGTCGATCCATGGAAAATTGCAAAACTGTACCAGCCCGGTCACATGGATAAAATCCTCGTCCGCCGAACCGTCAAGCAGGTAAACGACCGGATAAAGCGCAGCCGAATCGGGCGAATAACCTTCGGGCAAGTAGATATTCAAAACCCTGGTTTCATTCAGGACAGTGGATTTGAGTTCGTCAATCACGCCCAGTTGGAAAGGCTTTAAACTGGCCTTTTGTGCGTTCGCACAAAAGGCCAGGGATAGCCATATAAAAGAAGTTAGTGCAAGGTGCTTTTTCATAGGGCCAAAGTTTGTGGTTTTCAACCTTTCCTCAAAGTTTGGAAGGTTGTAACACAACTTTTTGTACCACTACGCTTTGTGGGGTGCGCGCCTCCACCACATAAATCCCAACGGGAAACGTTGAAATCCCTACCGAAATCTCTTGGCTGGGTTCAGTGAGCAGTTGCTCAAACTGGTGCATGGTTTTGCCTGACAAGTCGCGGATTTGAATTTGGCACATTTGATCGATTTGGCCTGCTATTGAAATGTTCAACCAATCCTGTGCGGGGTTGGGGTAACAACGAACACTGAGTTCATTTTCAAACACGCCGTTTCGGGTGGTAGATTGGCTGTACGACGGTGGAGCAGGTCTGTTTTCTCCGGTTAAGACCGACCATGGCAGTCGGATGAATTTGGGTCGGTAAGTATCGGCATTTCTTCGCCCGGTATTGATATTTTGGCATTGCTTGGGGCAAAGAGAATCCAACCCATCACTTACGTTGTAAGAGATCAGTAATTCCCCGTTTTGATTCCATTCCGGATGTGCATACGCGTTGTAGGTTTTTAGCTCCTTGCCCTGAAATTGGTCGGGAACGGTGTAAAGCGTATCAATAGCATTGTTCTCCCCAAATTTCCCATAGGGGGTGCTGTTGCCTGTGTAGGCATAGATTTCTTGACCTTTTCCACATTTCAAATACCCGTTTTCTTGGGTGAAAAGATAAAACTTGCCCGACCGGTTTGTTACGCTAAAGCCAGCAGATACGGGGTAGTCCGAAATTTTGGCTGCCGCAGTCAAATTGCTGCTCCAGGTGCTCCCAGTCCAATATTTCCATTCGCCCAAAGGATTGTTTGCGGGTACTCGGGCTACATAGGGTTCAAATTTGAAGCCGGTTACCTTGTTGCCATAGATGTATGCCCAGGGGCTGTTGGGGGATCGATATACCCAACGGCCAAAAAAGAATCCCTGCATATCAGGCAATGCGGTGATGCTGACAATTTGAAGGCTGGGTAGGCTAAGTTTGGCCAGGTAAGTGCCTAAGTGGTTGACTTGAATCGTGCCTGAAGGAGTGTGGTAACGTTGCAAAAAAACATACACCGTGTCGCCATTCACATAGCCGTGTCCTGGCCAGAAATAAGTTTGGGGCAATTCTGTGTTCGACAATTTGAACAGGG
>JALHPW010000350.1 GCA_022842255.1 Saprospiraceae bacterium
GCTCTTCCGATCTGATACCGGCGGACTCAGCCTCAAACCCAGCGAAGCCATGGATTATATGAAGTGCGACATGGCAGGGGCAGCTACCGTAGTGGGGGCGATGGCCGTGGCCGCCAAGACCAAACTTCCCATCCATATCGTAGGACTCATTCCGGTCACGGACAACAAGATTGGTGAAAACGCACTCGCCCCGGGCGATGTCATCACGATGGGCTCGGGCAAAACCGTGGAAGTGGTGAATACCGATGCAGAAGGTCGGATTATCCTGGCCGATGCGCTCCATTACGCCAAAAAATTCGAGCCCATGCTGGCGCTTGATATTGCCACGCTCACGGGTTCGGCGGTACGAGCCCTGGGCACACAGGCCATTTGTTACATGGGTACTGCGCCCAAAAGCGTCAAAAACACCTTGGAAGAAAGTGGATTTGCCACCTATGAGCGATTGGTAGAACTGCCCCTCTGGAAAGAATTTGGCGACGAACTCAAAAGCCATATCGCCGATTATAAAAACCTGGGATCCTCCAACGCCGGCATGATCACAGCAGGGAAATTCCTCGAAAATTTTGTGGATTACCCTTGGTTGCACCTGGATATCGCCGGACCTGCTTATCTACGCACCGCCAATGGCTATCGAACCAAAGAAGGCACTGGCGTAGGTGTTCGGCTTTTGTACCACTTTTTAAAATCAAATTTCCTTAAATGAGTTGGGATATCATTTTGACCAATAGTGCGCCAAAGCCCGGCTTGAGTCAAGAAGAGACCGAAGCTCTTCCCTTTCCGGCCCATGAGGAACTTATTCAAGCTTTTAAAAAGGTATTTCCGCAGATAGCGGATACTGAAGATGACTGGGCAACTATCGATGGAGAAGATTATTCTATCGAAGTCCATTTCATGAAAGACAAGGAGGGCCAAACAACCGGTATTTCATTGGGGATTAGGGCCGGAGAAGACCCTACACCTTACATTGCGCAGTTGTGCAAAACAAATGGCTGGGAGGCCTACGATACCTCCATGGGCGATAACATTGATTTGGACGAACCTTTAAAAAACGGCTTCAGCGGCTGGCAATCTTATCGAAACCATATTGTAGGAACACCTTCAAAACCCTGGTGGAAATTTTGGTAACCCTTTGAAAACCAACCCATTTTGAAAAAGAAATTATGAGCAATATAACCATCGGAATATCCTGCGGCGACATCAATGGTATCGGATTGGAGGTCATTCTCAAATCCATCGGCCTCAAAAACATCGGTAAAAAGTTCAAAACCATTGTTTACGGAAGCACCAAGGTCATCGCCTACCACAAAAACATCATCACGGAGGAAAACATACAGTTCCACTCCATCGAGTCGGCCGCGGAGGCCCACGCTGAGCGCATCAACGTAGTCAATTGCTGGCCCGACAACGTGAACATCACCCTCGGCAAACCAGACAAGGTTGGCGGCGAATGCGCCCAAAAAGCCCTGGAACGCGCGGTGAAGGACCTGAAATCAGGCGATATCGACGCCCTGGTGACGGCCCCCATCAACAAAAAAGCCATGCAAATGGCTGGTTTTCAGTTTGTTGGCCACACCGAATACATCACCAATGCCTTCAAGGTCAAAGATTCCTTGATGCTCATGGTGTCTGATTCTTTGCGGGTTGGTTTGGTGACCAACCACTTGCCCATCCGCGAAGTGGCCGCAGCGGTCACCAAAGAAAAAGTGCTTCGGAAAATCCTGATCATGGCCGAAACCCTGCGCATCGATTTCAACATCGAGCGACCCACCATTGCGGTTTTGGGACTCAACCCACACGCCAGCGATGAAGGAGCCATTGGCGATGAGGACGATAAAATCGTGCGTCCGGCCATCGAAGAAGCCAAGGCCAAGGGCGTGATGGCTTTTGGTCCCTACCCTGCCGACGGATTTTTTGGCTCGGGGCAATACCACAAATTCGATGGAATCCTCGCTATGTACCACGACCAAGGTTTGGTGCCGTTCAAGGCGCTTTCCTTTGGCGCAGGCGTGAATTATACCGCGGGTTTGCCCTTTGTTCGCACCTCGCCCGACCACGGTACGGCCTACGACATTGCCGGTAAAGGAGAGGCTGACGAAACCTCTATGATTAAGGCCATTTACCTTTCTGCAGAGATTGTGCGCAATCGCGCCGAATACCTGGACATGCACGCGAACTCACTCGAACGCCGCAAGCAAAAATCCATCATTTCGGAGACCGGAGAAGAAGTGGAAGAAGAAAATGTAATTCCAGAGGAATAAACGTATGTGGTCAATGTGCTTTAATGTGGTCAATGTGTTTTGATTTGTGCTGGGGGGTGTTTTCACCTTTTTTGCATTCAAACTCATTCATCCCATTGACCACATTTCAAACCCATTGACCACATTAAACCCATTGACCACATTTCAAACCCATTGACCACATTAAACCAATTGACCACATTCATCCAATTGACCACATTAAACCAATTGACCACATTCATCCAATTGACCACATTAAACTAATTGACCACATTCATCCCATTGACCACATTTTCAAGATTATGCAGCATATTTTAGGAATTGACGTGGGTGCCTCGGGCATTAAAGGCGCGGTAGTAGATGTGAAGAGTGGCAAATTGCAAGGCGAACGCTTTCGTGTCCCTACCCCACAACCCTCTACGCCCAAAGCAATGGCTGGGGCTTTTTCGGAGATCGTGGAGTATTTCAATTATAAAGGGCCTGTAGGCTGTGGCTTCCCTAGTATTGTCAAAAACGGTGTGGCCAATTCAGCGGCCAACATTGACAAAAGTTGGGTAGGTACCAACATTGAAAAAGTATTTGGGGAGGCCTCTGGATGCCCTGTTTTTGCGACCAACGATGCCGACGCGGCGGGGGTTGCCGAAATGCACCACGGTATGGGGCAGGGGGAGAATGGGCTCGTACTGCTCATTACCATCGGCACCGGATTGGGTTCGGCCTTGTTCTACAAAGGCGAGTTGATCCCGAACACAGAGTTGGGCCACCTGCTCTGGAAACACGGGAAATCCGCCGAAGCCTGGTGTTCCTCCGGAGCACGTTCGCGCCTGAAAATCAGCCGCAGCGAATGGGCCGACCGTTTCAACGAATACCTCAACCACCTGGAATTACTTTTCTCCCCCGACCTGTTCATCCTCGGCGGTGGCGAGAGCAAGTTTTTCGAACAATACAAACATCAACTCAAAACCCAGGCCCGTGTGGTGCCAGCAAAACTCCTCAACAATGCGGGAATTATTGGCGCGGCATCGTATGCGGAAGTGATGAAGTGATGGAACGATGAAGTGATGAAGTGATTGGTGATGAAGTGATTGGGGGCCGCTCACTGCTTCATCACTCTATCACTCTATCACTTCATCACTCTATCACTTCATCGTTCCATCACCTCATCACTTCATTAAATGGCACTAGTAGTTCTAGAAGGAATGCGGTTTCATGCTTTTCATGGGGTATACCCGGAAGAGCGGCTATTGGGCACTGAATACGTGGTCAATGTGGAAGTGCAAACGGGCATCGCCGTGGCTGCTATGACCGACAGCATTGAGCAGGCAACGGTGAATTACGAGACCGTTTTTCAAATCTGCTCGGCCGAAATGGCACAGCCGCGCAAACTTTTGGAAACGGTGGTAACGGGTATTATCAAGCGTATGAAACGGCAGTTCCCACAAATGATGGGGATAAAAGTGCAAGTGCGTAAAATGAACCCACCCATCAGTACCAAAATGCGCGCCCTGAAGCATGCCGAAAACTACCAACCCATCGGTGGGCGTGTCGAATCGGCTTGGGTACAGGACGAAGCCAGTTTTGTCTCCAACTGCCCACGATGTAAAAAACCGTTTCTCTGTTACGCCGATGATACCTGCTGGTGCAAAGAATTAAACAATGTTCACCCGGCCACACTAGAAACCCTAAAACGGCAGTTCGGCACCACTTGTCTCTGTCCAAACTGCCTAAAACTCTACGCTGGCTGAACGTTCGCCGACAAATCTGTGCTTTTAACTTGTCATTTGTTGTCGAACCTTTTTAACGATGCCACGTTTGGGTACTTTTGCCGTCCTTAATTAACGGTCCACGGTCCACGGTCCACGGTCCACGGTCTACGGTTAACGGTGCACGGAGGACGGACGGTACACGGTTCAAGAATGACTAAATGACCTCAATGACCTAATGACCCCAATGACTAAATGACCCAATGACTAAATGACCCAATGACCTAAATGACCCCAATTCCCCCAATCATCCAATAACCAGTCAACCAGTAACAAATAAAAATGGCAAATCACAAATCGGACGTAGAAGCTGTGGACGCGCTCGCACAGGCCTACAAAGACCTCTCTGCTGAAATCGGTAAAGTCATTGTAGGCCAAGACGATGTGGTGCGGGCAGTCATCATTTCTCTTTTTTCCAATGGCCACGCGCTCTTGGTAGGTGTACCAGGTCTTGCTAAAACCCTGTTGGTCAGTACCATCGCGGAAGTGCTTGACCTCGATTTCAAACGGATACAGTTCACCCCCGACCTGATGCCCTCAGACATCACGGGCTCGGAAATCTTGGATGAAACCCGCCACTTTAAATTCATGCGTGGGCCGGTGTTTGCCAACATTGTATTGGCCGACGAGATTAACCGTACCCCGCCCAAAACCCAGGCTGCCTTGCTGGAAGCCATGCAGGAACGTTCCGTCACGGTGAGTGGCCAACGTCACGAACTGCCGTCACCGTTCTTTGTACTGGCTACCCAGAATCCTATCGAACAAGAGGGCACTTACCCGCTGCCAGAGGCGCAATTGGACCGTTTCATGTTCAATATCCCGCTCACTTACCCAACTTATGAGCAGGAGGTTGAGGTGGTAAAAAGCACCACTTCTTCCCGCACCGCTGTGCTGAAACACATCCTCAACAGCGAGCAAATCAAAGAATATCAACAACTTATCCGGAAAATACCGGTGAGCGACAATGTGCTGGAATATGCCGTAGGTTTGGTTTCCAAAACCCGTCCAGGCACACCACGCGCCACCAAAGAAGCCAACAACTATCTAGGTTGGGGAGCAGGCCCACGCGCCAGTCAATACCTCGCACTCGGCGCCAAATGCCATGCAGCCATCAACGGCAAGTATTCTCCAGATATAGAAGACGTACAGGCCATTGCAAATCTGGTACTGCGTCACCGCATCGTACGCAACTACAAAGCCGAGGCTGAAGGGGTTACGGAGGAGAATATTATTGAAGCGATGTTGTAAGAAAGGTTTATGGGGTTTATGAGGTTTAGAATGGTTGATAATTGCGCTCAATAAAGCAGGATTTGTCCACTTTTAGGGTGCAAAAAATAAACCATTCTAAACCTCATAAACCCCATAAACCTTTCTAAACCTCATAAACCCTATCAACCTCACAACAGCCGTCCTAACCCGCCACAAACCGAATCGAAAGCGAATTCACACAATGACGGGTGTTTTTTTCCGTCATGCGCTCGCCTTCAAATACGTGGCCAAGGTGCCCCTCACAATTGGCGCACACAATTTCCACCCGTTTCATGCCAAAAGAAATATCGGTGTGCCTGACAATGGCGCCCGGGATTTCATCGTCGAAGGAGGGCCAGCCACATCCACTGTCAAACTTGTCGGAAGAACGGTACAGGGGCGCATTGCAGCGGCGGCAAATGAAGGTACCAACCCCCTTGAAATTGTTGTACTCTCCCGTAAAAGCTCGTTCTGTACCTTTTTGAGCAATGACGTATTCTTCTTCGGGCGTCAGGGGATTCCAGTTTTGAGCGTTGTTTTCCATGTTTTTTATTGTGAAATTTGACGGTTAAACAACAAATGGGCTGAAAAGATGTAAGGGGGATAATCAAAAATGAGGTGTCTAAAGTGTATTAAACAGGAAAACAGGAAAAC
>JALHPW010000351.1 GCA_022842255.1 Saprospiraceae bacterium
TTATGACCTCCTGACCAAAACTTTCGCATTGTGCCAGCATGGTTTGCAAGTCCAAATCATGGGCCGTGATCCGCATTTTTAGCGAGGGTTCTCGATCAAAACGAGCATTGCCATCCAAGGCCAAATTACCTTGCATTGCGGCAGTATTCCCTTTGATATTCAGGTTGTTGCGATCAAATTCAAATTTCCCCGCAAAACCTTTCCCTTCAATTTTACCGTATTTAAACGTATTGATGCTTGCCTCAAACACGCCTTTTAGTTTGTCCATTCCCATACTGCGCTCGGCATTTTTCTCCTTTTTCAGGGAATCCAGTTGCGCCTCCCCGCCAGCTTCGGAAGCGGTTGTTTGTACCGAGAACATTTCAATGAGTTGCCCCACGTCGAAATGCTGGGAGCGGAGCCTTCCGTCAAACTCAAGCAAGGCATCGGCACTGTTTAAGGAATCGGCAAAAAGCACCGGCAGCAGGTTTTTGGCAGAAGCCTGAAGCGTGAAATCACTTTTACCAGCCTGCAACACAAAACTATCCAGTCGGAATTCATTGTCCTGCAAGCGCAAAAAACCCGTTTCAGCCAGAAGCGGAATCTTGTTGTAGGTCAATGCAGCCTTGTCGAATTGGATTTCACCGGCAGCATTTACCTGACTGATTCGACGCATACTCGTCATGTCGGCATATCGACCTTGTACGGATAGGCGGTTGAGCCGTACAAGCCCATCGCCTGCGGTAATCAGTTCATCGTTAAAAAGGCCATAAGCTGCATCGAGGGGCAGTGCGCCATTGGCCTGAAAATCGACCACCGGGTCGTCCAACTGGTTCACTTTCAAGGACAAACTCAAGGGTTGCCCCCCAAAATCGCCTTTAAAATCTGCGAGCTCAAATACCCCACTTCCATCGGGTTGTGCGTTGTACCGGGCGCGGAACGACACATTCCGCAAGGGGCTTTGGAGCATTTCCGAGGTAATCTTGCCATCGCGCAAGGCTACTTCAAAACCAATGGCCGGGGTTTCTGTCTTGCTCAAACGCCCTTTCACGGTGCCTGTGCAGGAGTAATTGCCAGAGCTCTGAAACTCCCGAAAATACGCATGGTAAGCTCCAGGTAACAGGTTGGCAATCATAGAGATATCGCCTTCCTGACTTGTAAGTTTGAAGTTGAGCTCCGTTGCATCCGGTTTGGTAACGGCCAACCCGTCTACGGTAAAAGTATTGCCGCCCAAGGTCAGTTCCACGTTTTGAAGACCATAAGCACCGCGTTTAAGGTCTACGGCCAGCACTGCGTCGTAGCGGAGTTTTTCGCCCGCGAGGTACCGGCTGCTGTCCGTATCGAGGCGCGTGATTTTTAGGTCGGCCTGGCTCGAAAGCCGGAACTGTTGGGCTGAGAAATTACCACTGGCATCGGCTTGGTTCACAATCATTTCAGCGACCTGCTGGGTGGGAGCATTGTCGTACAAAATGGCCACGTTTTGGAGTTCAGCCTTTTCCAAAGCCAGTCGGAGTTTGCTTTCTGTAGCCGGTTTTTTCGTGTTTTTTTCTTCCTTGAAAATATCCGTATTTGATTTTCCAGCACGGTTTATAACTACCCGAATGGCCCCATCCCGCAGCTTGGCGGAATGTATTTTGAGGTCGTCGCCAAACAAACTGAGCAAATCAAAACGGAAGGAAAGTTGCTCTGCGACAAGTAGTTGCCCTCCAAGCGCATCCTTAAGCCGCACTTGGGAAAGGTCAATGGAGGCGGCGGGAAAACCGGATAGGAGGGATAGGCTTGCGTCGCCTACCCGAAGTTCGGTTTTGAGGTCTTTGTTGATTTCGGCCACGAGTTGCTGGCTCACCTGTTTGTCAAAAAACGCAGCAATCACCACGAGCAACAACAACAGGCTGAGTACCGAAAACAACAAACCAATCAAAATCCGTCGCAACCAGGAGCGACGGGGCGGAGCAGCATTAGAGGTTTCCATATCCTTTTAGTTTCGAGTAGCAAATAGCAGGTTTTGAGGGTCTAATGACAAATTCAAGGCAAGTTGGGGATACTTGAAACTTGCTATTTTGAATTTTGCACGAGCGCAAACCGTTCAATCTCCTTTTTCCATACCACATAGCCCAGTCCGTTGAGGTGTAAGCCATCTTCGGTGAATTTTGCGGCGAGGTTTCCATCGGCATCCTTCAGCAGTGTGGCAATATCCAAGAAGGGCAACGCATAATCCCGTGCAATCTGGGCTAACCGGACATTCAATTCCAATACCTTGGCATTTTGCACACCTACGCGCCGCACGTCGTTGTTCACGGGCAAAACACTTTGCAGGTACAGCTCAGTGTCTGGCGATTCCGTACGTATCTTTTGCACGATGGCACGATAGACCAATTCAATTTCGGGCACCGAATTGCCGAAAGCCAGGTCGTTTACCCCAATCAACAGAAAGATTTTCAGGGGTTTATGTCGTAATATTTCGGGCAAACGCTCCAGCAACCCTTCGCTGTAATCGCCTGAAATGCCCCGGTTGAGCACCACTGGGCCATCCGGGAAGAGTTCGTGCCACTCTCCTTGTTCTGTTTGGCTGTCGCCCAGGAAAATAATGCTTCCCAGTCTTTCGGGCAAATGTTCAAAATGTTGGGCCCGATGGTGGTAAAGCCCGTCGGTAGTACGTTGCAAGCGAATAAACGCATACTTCACCCCGCCCAAACGGTACACCGCGAACCCGGCTGCCCCCAGGGCCAGGATGTTGAAAAAGAGCGATAGGTAAAGCAGTCGTTTCATAATTTTTTCAAATACACATCCAATTCCTTTTGAACGCCTTGCAAATCCTCTATTGCATTTTCCAAGTGGAACGCCCGCAAATTTACGTTTCGCAAGAGTAGAAACACCTCATTGTGCGGGTCGCGAAGAAAACCTTCTTTGTCCAATAAAAACGCCCCTTCTCCTTCCGCAAACATCAAGGAAAGGTCAAAAAAACGACCCAGTTTTTCGGCGCAAACCTGTGTCTGCAAATCGAAGTCCTGTAGGTCTTTCCGAACCACATTTTGACGAAAGGCAAACACCGAGGCTAAACTGTTGCGGAGGTGGAGGTCTTTCAGGAGGTTGGCATCACCCGATTGCACCATCAGGTCAAAGGTGCTGGGTGGAAATGCCCGGAAGACGCCGCGTTGGTATACTTCCGCAAAATTTGAATAGGCGGCGAGCAAACTATCCGTATGGGCATGGTTTCCCTTGGAGAAAAATTGGACAAGACACTTCAAATCCCGGTTGCAATCGTTCAAATTCATCTGGTCCGTTTCGATCTCTTCTTTTATATCCGTTTGGATGGCTGTCAGGTATTCACGGAGTTTTTCACGGTCTTTACCTGATTCGCGACAACGCTCAGCCCGAGTAGCCAAAAGCAAAGAGATAAGAATCAAGGATATCTGTGTGAAGAATTTCCGTACACCGGCAGGGTCAAACAAGTCCACAAATCGAGCAAACCATTTTTTACGCATTGTTTTTTGTTTTTGCCCGGCAAATTACGACACTTTAGAACAGTGACTTCCCTGCAAATTTGGTGAGTCCGCCCGTGATTTTAGAACCCAGTTCAACTGCAAAAGCATATTGCTTGTACTTGCGTTTGAACTTGGGACCCAAGTCAATCAAGTCCCGAATGTAAGGTTTTTGCACGGTACGTACCCCGAGTGCGATTTTCTCAAGCCCATTGAGGTCTTGCTGCCATTTTTCAGATTCCCGGAGGATTTTCTCCATAGAAGCGCGGTTCTGGTCGTGGTATTTTTTCACATACTTCACACCTTTCACAGGATCTACAAACTTTAGGTCCTCTTGCATAAACTTGACATAGTCTTGCACCAAGCCGTGGAGTTTTTCTTCGGCGGGCAGGTTGCTGTTGGCCAAACGGCTGAGTTCTTTTTGGTGTGCAGAAAGCCAGCGGTTTTGCTTGAACGATGCGCAGTTGGAAAATACCAGGAGCGCAAAAATGGGGGCGAGCACTAAGCATATTTTTTTCATAACGGCAAAATTAAAAAAGCCTACAAAGCTCGTTCGCTTCGCAGGCTTCGGTATGTTTCATGAATGAAAATCGTCGGATTGGGATGGCCTCTTTACCCGCCGGAGCCTTGGCGAAGGCGGGTAGTCAATTGGATAAATGTGGTCAATTGGATTAATGTGGTCAATTGGATTAATGTGGTCAATGTGAAGAATGTGGACAATTATCAAATGAGGTCAATGCGTGGATTATTTAAATCGGTTAAAAGTACATTGACCACATTTTTCACATTGTCCACATTAATCACATTTTAACGCACGATTATTTTCCCGGAGGCTACCAACTTGCCGTCTGCGGCAAGTTGGTAGATGAATTCGCCTGCCGGAAGTTGTTGCCGGAGCAATCGGAAATCAGGATGATCAAAAAATTGATTAAACATTAATCGGCCTTGGATATCGTAAAGCAACACGGCGAAAGACTTAGCTTGTACGCCTTCGATGCTGAAATTCACGCTTTCGGTGGCAGGGTTGGGGAATACCTTTACAGTGGCCCCATCCATATACACCTCGTGTGCACTGCTAGTGGAGTCTATGACAATAAAACTATCGCAAATGGTGTGATACGTAGTATTGGTAAACACCGGTGCGTTGAAATCAAAGTAGATGGCAGCGCTGTTGAAGATGGTTGTTTCGCATGGCATGTTCGGTTTCTGAGACACGCGAAACTTCACAAAACCTTCACTTGGCACGCCGCCACCTGGAACGAGATTAAGGTTTGAAAGGGTGAACGCTACAATCCCGTTGCCCAAGATGTCAAATTGGTAGGGATGGCTTGCAGCGCCCGGGTACACCGTAGCCGGATCCAGCACAGCAGAGAGGGTGTCGCGGATAACGACCTGCTGCACTGTGTCGGCGCCAGTGTTCTGGAATTGGATTACAAAGTCCAAATCGGTTTGTGGACTGACGTAATGAGGCACGTCATAGCCTTTAGGATGGCCTCTTTTTAGGTACAAAGGATTAAAATCGGCTGGGTTGCTCTCTTGGCAGTCGCTTTCTATGAAGGCGTCCGCATCGTCTTCGGGATACATGGTATAGAACCCGAGCGACACTTCGCTGGTACTGGTATCGGATTGGCAGCCTTCCACCGCAGCGGTGGGGTAGCTGGTGCCGGGATAGCCCGGGCTTTGCTCTGCAATGATTCGGTAGGTCTTGCCAGTAGCGGGTTGCGACCACACTACCTGACTCTGACCGGCATCGAGGTCAAACTTATAATCAGGGCTGCCCGGAGGGGTCAACATGATAATGTCTTCGGTAATTACATATCCCAATGGCCCGCCCATGGCCCCGGTACCGATGTTTTCCAAAAGCATCTTTACGGAGTCATTCTCACAAAATGCTTTGGCGGCAACGATGGCGCCATCCCAGCCTGTATTGGTACCGCAAAAATCGTTTGGCGTGATTTGAGCGGTTACACAGTGGGTTTGACCGGTTAGCGTTTCATCGCAATTTAGGAATGCGGTCAGGCTGAAGTTGCCGCAATCGCCATTGCTCAAGGCACCGATGTTGAACCGATAGATATTGTCGCCCAAGGGTACCGCCGTAATCGAGCTGCCAGTGAGCGTCAAGAACGGGTCGAGGGCTACATCGATTTGTGTGTTCAGGGAAGGAACTGTACCGGAGTTGCAATAACGAATCTGGTAAACATTGTCTGCACAGCGGCGCAACGCAGGCGTCATCACATCTACTTCGTTGCGAGGGCAATCGAACAGGGTGCGTGCCGGCACATTCACAAAAACGGTATCGTAGAAACTGCCGACATATACACTGGTTACCGGATCGCAAGACTCCCAGTAAGGGTTTGGCGGGAACAGGATCAGGTTGTAATTTCCGGTATCTACTTCTACTTTCAAATCGCCGTTGGCATTGGCCACCGT
>JALHPW010000352.1 GCA_022842255.1 Saprospiraceae bacterium
TGGCTTGCGGATCAAGGTCGATGAGCAGCACACGCTTGCCCAGTTCGACCATTGCGGCACCGATATTGATGGCGGTGGTGGTCTTGCCGACCCCGCCTTTGTGATTGAGGAGTGAAATTACAGTTCCCATAAATTGTGGTCAAAAGTACGTCGAACACTTGCCCCGCATTCCAAACGGATAGAAATTTTCAGAAAAACCTGGAAGCACCCAGTGCCTACATTCCAAACAAATGCCCGATAAATTTGGCAGTGTTGCTGCCTGCTCCCATTTGTTTGAAATTAATTTTGGAATAAAAACTGCGCAAATATCTGGTTTTCAAATGGAAAATCAGTGGGTTTGAAAAAAAGTGATGCTTTTTTGAAAAAAAACTTTGACATTTTTTGTTTTTAAAAACTCTTTGTTTGAAATTTGCAGCACCAAAAACACCAAGGGAGCCAAAAACAAATCAAACACTTCAAATTCCCCAAACAAATCAAACCACCATTATTTCACCTCTAAACCTTCCATCCCATGATAAAGGAAGATAGGATAGACCTTAACAAACGCTTTATCCAAGCCTTCAAACTCTTGGAAGACCGCGGCGCAATCGTCAAAAACGATCGTGGCGGCAAGGGGGTCGGCGATGTAGCCGACCGTGTGCTTGGCAACAAAGCCTATGGCCACATCATTCGCGCCTTTCTCAATCCTGACAGCAAACGGGTCATCGATTATGGACAAGCTTCCTCTTTTTGTCGAGCTTTTGACATCAACGAGGCTTGGTTGCTCCATGGCATTGGCAACCCGTTTGGGTTTGATGCCCCTGGAGATGCGCTGGCCGGCGAACGTATGGCAAGCGGTGGGGGTGGCAACATTCTCTTCACCACCGTCAAGGCATTTGCGGGTGCTACCCTGGGTGCCGAAAGTTCCGAAGACAATACCTACTTCTCCATTCCAGGGGTAGCTGGTACGGGCTTGGTGGCTTTCCAAATTGAAGGTAACTCGATGGATCCCGTGATTCGCAACCAAGACATTGTGGTGTGCAAATCCATTGAGAACCTCAATGATGTGCGCGACAATGAAATCTACGCGGTCCGCTCCAATGGCAACGTGTGGGTGAAATACGTCCAGAAAATCATGAACAACCGTGGCCGTACAGTGCGCCTCAAAATGATTTCGGCCAATTACTTCGACAACGATCCCTTCGAGGAAGACGTGAACGAAACCACGCGCCTGTACAAGGTGGTGCGGAAAATCAGTAATGTGTAAATTAATGTGGTCAATGTATTGAATGTGACCAATGTGTATTAGTGGGCAACGTGCCTATTGACCACATTAATCTCATTCACAAATTGGCCACATTACCTAAGATACTATCCTGCTGTTTATTGTTTTCGGAGCCTCCTGGCGTAAGTCGGTGAGGCTTTTTTGTTTTTGGGGTTCTACAAAGATTTAGCCCCGCTGGGGCTGTTGTTACAATCCTTGGTTTGGGTTGCTCGGGGCAATTGCTACAAAGATTATGTTCCTACAAAACAACGGCCTGGGTTGTGCGGTCTAATTGCTACAAAGGTTTTGTTCCTACGGCACAACGGTTCCTATTTTTCGTCCCAGCGGGACGTCATCTTTGTAGCAATGGTTTAAGGCGTTTCCCTCGTTCCGTAGGAACGGCATCTAACGTCCCCGGAGAGGAACGAGGGACAAATTTGTTCCTATGGATCTACAAAGATTTAGCCCCGCTGGGGCTTTGATACAATCCTTAGCTTGGGGTTGCCCAAGCCATTTGCTATAAAACATCATCGAAAAATTCAAACAAATATTCCTCTTTGAAATCAATGTCAAACCGCTTCAAAAGTGCTAAATATTCTGCTCTAAAGCTTTGCTTTTGATGGTGTTGCGGTTGATTCAATATGTATTGGATGACCGTGTCTAACTCTTTTCGGGCATGAGAAAATGCACCAAAGCCCTCCTGCCATTGAAATCGGAATGGTGTAAAATGTTTTTCCTTTATGAAATTCGTGGTTTCCGTTTTCAGAACCTGGACGGTATCGGAAAGTGAAATAGCTGGATTTGCGCCAATCAAGATGTGCGCATGGTCTGGCATGAGATAGATTGCCAGAAGTTTGTGTTTTTTATTCTGCAAAATGCCTGTCATGTATCGCTCTGTTTCCTCTCTAAAAGAAGGTTTTATGAGCGATTGCCTATGTCTTACAGCAAAAACCAGGTGGGTGTATAGTTGGGTGTATGTGTTCGCCATATTGGTGGTTTGGTGTGGTTTGATACAAAGATAATGAATTCTGGGAATGCGCAAAAGCCCTAGAGAGGCATTATCTTTGTTGAAAGCAATTGAATGGAATGAGCAAAAGTCCCATCGGGACTTCATCTTTGTTGCAATGGGTTAAGGCGTTTCCCCGTTCCGTAGGAACGGCATCTATTATCCCCGGAGATACCGTTCCTACGGAACGAGGGACAATTTATTTCTACGGGTCTACAAAGATTTAGCCCCGCTGGGGCTTTTGATGGGCTCCGATCTTCTGGATTTATAAAGATTTAGCCCCGCTGGGGCTTTTGGTTGGCCAAAATGCTGGAAAAGAGGGGAGATAATAAGCGCCAATGCTTGCATTCGGTTATAACAGAATCACCCTGCCGGTTATTTGCTTGAAAATCATCGATTTACCGTGCCCAATGGCCCTTGCCAAAGCACCTGCTCGATCCGCCAAGCATCGCCTTTTTTGGCCAAAAGCACATAATCCAAACCCCACCAGGCATAGATTTTCACACATGCAATATTGGCTTGAACATCCAATACGAATACATCTTTGGGCGCATCCGGTTTGGCAAAGCGCTTTTTTTCAAACACCCGTTTGGCATAGGCGATGGCTTCGGCATAGGTCATGGGCTCGCCAACGTATTCGTCCGTTTTGGATTTGTAGTATCCGTATTTGTAAAGCGTTGGGCTTAGCGAACGTTGCAGTTTTACGGTATCACCCTCATAAAACCCTTCGATGTAATCCAGGGCGGCTCGCCGAACCAAGCTGCTGTCGCCGGTTTGTGCGCAAACGGACACGGAGGTTGCGAGCAGGACGAAAAAGAGGAGTTGTTTCATAGCTATGAATTGAATGGTTATGCTTGGCGGCTTTTTATTGGAATTTGAATCCGCTGATTTCATTCACTTTTCAAACTGTCCACCGGGTTCATTCTAGCAGCCCGTACACTTTGACTTGCAACGGTAGCAGACGCTACCACGATGGCAGCGCCCCCAGCCAATGCAAACACCCACCATTGAATATCAACACGATACGCAAAATCGGAGAGCCATTGTTGCATTAAGTAGTATGCAACCGGACTGGCAATCAAAATCGCTAGCACCACCAATTTCAGAAAGTCTTTGCTAAGCAAAGCCACCACAGCGCCCACAGAAGCACCAAGCACTTTTCGTACGCCAATTTCTTTGGTGCGCTGCTCCGCAGTAAAACTCGCCAAACCAAAGAGGCCAAGGCAGGACAGTAAAACCGCCAAGCCCGCGAAGTATTTGGAAAGGGCAGAAACCCTGTTTTCGGTGGCATATTGCTTTTGAAAATCATCGTTCAAAAACGTGTATTCAAAAGCATAACCTGGATTGAACTTCGCATAAAATTGCTGAATACGCGCAATGGTTTCGCGCTCTTTACCCGTTTCAAGCCGCGCCAGGATGGAGGTGACCCGGTCGGACCCGATTTTGAAAAAGGCAGGTTTGACGGGCTCTCGGAGCGATTGCAGGTGGAAATCTTTCGTTACGCCCACAATTTGCTGGTTTTCGCCCCAGAGTTTGATGGTTTGTCCAATCGGGTCCTGGAGCCGCATGGCCCTCACCGCCGTTTCGTTCAGCACAATGCCCACGCTGTCGCTCCCAAAGTCTCTGGAAAACGGACGGCCTGCGGCCATGCCGATGTCCAAGGTTTCAATAAGGTCGTAAGTGCCCGTTAAATTGGAGAACGTAAGCGTTTCATCTGCTTGTTTGCCCGGCCATTCTATACCAACGGTGAAGGAGCCAGCTTCCAGAAATCCCCCGCTGATTCCAGCCGCATGCACCACGCCGGGCAACTGCTTCAATTCGGCGATAAAGGTTTCCATCCCTTCCCCCAATTTTCCCTGACGGTCAAACTGAATCACCTGGTCGCGGTTAAAACCCATATTTTTGGTCTGTACCAACTGGATTTGCTGATACACCACCGTGACGGCTACCAGAAATACGATGGAAAGCGAAAATTGGAGTACCACCAAACCTTTGCGTGCCCAAAGTTCGCCCACATTGCGCGTAGCCTTGGCCCGTAACATCGAAATCGGCTTGAAACCAGACAGGTAAAGGGCCGGGTAACTTCCCGCCAGTAGTCCAGTGACCAATCCGATGCCCAAAAAAGGGAGCGCCCAATCCAGGTTGGATTGCAGGTCTAATTCCTTGCCAGTCAGTGCATTGAATTGAGGTAGCAAAAGTTGCGCCGCCCCAGTGGCGACCAACAATGCACAAAAACTCAACACCATGGATTCGCCCATAAACTGAGCCGCGAGACTGCCCCTGGAAATGCCGATGGCTTTTTTGATGCCCACTTCCTTCATCCGCAGCGACGCACGAGCGGTGCTGAGGTTCATAAAATTGATGCAGGCGATGAGCAGAATGAACAGCGCAATCAGCCCGAACAGCTTCAAATAAGAAATGCGCCCCCCTGCAATGACGCCGCCCTCATATTGATCATGGAGGTAGCGGTCGGCGTAGGGTTGTAAAAAGAGGTCTACTTTGGAGTTTTCATCTTTCGATTTGATAAATCCTGCAATTTTTTGGTCCAACGCGGCCACATCCGTGCCCTTTTTTAGCACCAAAAAGGTGCTCGGGGCGTGGTTGTCCCAATGGATGGAGCGCTGAAAGAGGGTAGGGTCGCGGAAAGCCTGGATGGTGATTGCAAAATCAAAGCGGTTGGAGGAACTGGCAGGCAAATCTTTGAACACGCCGCTCACCACGCAGTGCCGGGTAAAATTGGCAAGTTGCCAATCAAGGGGTTTGCCAACGGCATTTTCGGGGGTTTGGAAAAGCGAACGCGCCATTTTTTCGGATAAAACAATCGCGTTGGGCGTTTGAAGCACCTGGGAAGCCTCGCCTAGCAGCAATGGGTAGCTAAACACCCGAAAAAAATCCTTGTCGGCGAACTGCCCAACACCCTTGACTTTTAGCCGCTCATCTGACGACAGCGTGAATTTCATCGGGATTTCCTGGGCCGGTAAATAAGACGTGGCCATTTCCACTTCCGGCAGCTCGGCAGCCAAGGTTTCGGCCAACAGGTCGGGGGTGGGCGCAATGGTACGGATACCCTCCGAATCTTGGTGATTGGCCATGACCTGGTACAATTGGGCGCCCTTGGCATGAAACCGGTCCATGCCCCACTCATCCTGGATCCAAAGGTAGATGAGCAGCACACAGGCCAACCCACTCGACAAGCCGATCAGGTTGATTAAAAACGCACTGCGATGCCGCTTGAAATTTCTAAAAATGAGGAGCAGGTTGTGGTAGAGCATGGAAACGGTTGGTGGGTTTTCGGATATGGGTATTTGGGGATGGGTTGATTTGTTTTTGTGTATATCTGTTGGTTAAAGTATTGACTCGCTAAATCCACGCCATAAATTTAATTTATTGATTTTCAATGCTTTAAATGCTATTTTCTGCAATAAAAATGTCCGAACCTGAACGTAGGTGTTCGGATTCGGACATTGACAACAGGTTGGGCTAGGTATCCTTAAATTGCTGCCAGGACATCCAGGTAATACCCCCAGAATTTATTGAAACTGGACACGGAGGCGCGTTCGTCCGGGCTGTGTGCGCCTTGAATCAGCGGTCCAAAAGAAACCATATCAAGCCCCTTGTAA
>JALHPW010000353.1 GCA_022842255.1 Saprospiraceae bacterium
ATTGATATTGTCTCCATTTTCCAAAATTTCGTCATCTGCACCAGCAATGACGCACCCATTGGTATAGAAAAGTAAATTTCCTGCCGAATCACACATGCTAGAATTGGTTGTAAACATGTTGTGTTCGCGGAAATGATAACTCGCCTTGGGTGGACTGAAATTAAAATCTAAAATTCCCCCTCCATAGGTTGTGTCAGCAGTTTGGTTATCATCTCCCATTATCCAGACGTAATCAAATTTTTGTGCCAGTGATTTAAAACCTAGTAAGCAGAACCAAAGTAAAAATATTTTCATCATGTTCGTTTGTCCAAAAGGCATTTCAGCCCTGTGGTGTAGTTGTACATCACAGGGCTGAAATAGCGCGAAAGAAATTTAATGTTGAATGATAACCTTACCCGTTTCCAAGCCGGGTACAATATACCAGTACACACCACCTGGAAGACCGTGTAAGGTCAATTTAACGTTTCCTTGGTTTGGTGACAAACTGATTTCCCTAACTATTTGTCCTTGAGCATTAAATATCAGGAATTGACTCCCTTGTTCTCCAACGCCTTGATAGTCAATAGAGAGCACATCATGGGCCGGATTAGGATAAACCCACACCAACCTACCCTCCATAGGCAGTACTGGCTGGCTCACACTCACCGTAGCCGTACACGGCACACCAGGGTTGTCTATCGGGCCGAGACGGTAGTTGGGAAAAGAGGGCATGGAAGCCCCAGTTGGCGTTTGAAACTTTACCCCGCGCTGCTCTACATTGCAGGCCAAGCCCGGCTCATCTGGGTTGTGGATTACGTGGTAGTAGCGGGTGTCGCCACCTGCGCAGATATAAATCTTGCAGTCTGGACCTAACTGGCATTGCCAGAACATCGTTGGAAAGGGATTGGCAAACCCATCCCATTCTGCAACTGTGGTTTGGGAGGCAGATATGTCCTGTGCCAATAAGTCAAATTGGAACAACAATTTTCGACATGACAGGTACAAGTATTGGTTGTTGGGCGAAACGGCACACATGATTTCCCCTACCAATTGGTCGCCATAATCATAACCAATGGTATCGAATTGCGTGAATACACCTGCCTCCCTGTCAAAGGAATAAACCATCACAGGACTATATCTGTACGTTCGATACAACTTGCTGCCATCCGGGGAGAATACCATTTGGCCAAAGCCCTCGCCCTGCGGGTCAGGTAGTATGCCTATCGTCTGCTGGAAAGTATCCACAACACCTTGACTGGTAAATTTGAAGATGTAAAACTGGTTACTGTTTCTGCGGGGGGTAACTACCCACCAGTCTTTGCCGTTGGCATGCTTTACGGCAGCGATTTCTGCGCGAGCCAGCGTATCTGACATCAATACGGTGTTCTTTTCTATAACCCTGCTCGGCTCCAAATTCTGCTTGTTGCCAACATCAACAATCGTATAGTAGAGTTTGTCAAAAATGGCATCGGTAGGATTTGAATACAAGACAAAGCGTTTGTGAAAAAGGTAATACAATTCTGACGAGTCTGGAACCGGCAATATGATTGAGTTTGCTGGACCTCCAGAATAGCCATCTTCGTATGTTTCGCACCACAGTGTATGGGCATTGCCAGGATTAATATTTTCACCATTTTCCAAAATCTCATCATTTGAACCTGCAATGACACAGCCATTTGTATAAAAGAGGAGTTTTCCCGTTGAATCACATATGCTTGAGTTGGTGAGGAACATGTTATGTTCCCGGTAATGATAACTCGCCTTGGGTGGACTGAAATTGAAATCCAGAAGGCCTCCACCATGTGTAGTATCAAAAGTCTGATTTTCACGACCCATAACCCAAACATAATCAAATTTTTGTGCCGATACTTGGAAAGTCATTAGGCAGAGTCCAAGAAAAAATAGTTTATTCATCCTGAGTTATCTAAAAGAACTTCAGCCCTGAGGCGTATAGACATCTCAGGGCTGAAGTAGGGTAAAAGAAATAAGTGCTGAATGAGACACCAAGATAGTGAAAACCTCAACTACATATCAGCCGGGCAGTGTTAAATTTCGTGAAAGGCCAGTTATGGCATATGAACCTGCCTTCTGGGCGAGTGGAAGGATGAACGGTTTTCAGGTTCACTTAAAAATTGGCTTGGGGCCACCAACCCCGGCTCAGGGCCTTGCCGAAAAAAAGGGGGCAACCGCACAAGTCGCGCAGCTGCCCCCAATAGATTTCCATAAAGCTTTTTTACTTTTTGGTGTACCGGCTAAACGCATACCAGGCCACCCCGGCTACCACCGCGTGCATCACATCCAGCCAAATACCCATGCCCAAGGGCAAGTTAGGGATACCTAAAAACGGATTGGCCAAGGTGACAATAAAAATAACAATCGTCACGATGCCATAAATGCGCAAAGGATTGGCGGTGAAGCGGTTAAGCAATGCCAGTACCCCTGCCGCAATGAGTGTGGGTATGACGGACGACATAATGATCGGAGCCAGGGTAATGGGCTGCAAACTACCGTCCGGGCCCGGGATACCCACCGAGGGGTCCATCAGTCCGATGGCATCGCCGATGAAATAAAGTACTGCATTGATGCCCGCAGCAACCACCGCGGCCAAAGGGGCTACTTTGAGTAGCGAGCTTGAGTTGATTTTTAGATTTTCCATTGAAAGTTGAACAAAATTTGTTTAAACGAATATTAGGTCAAAAAAAACGCGGTCAACCGCGCAGTTTATCGAGTAAGTCCGACAAGGTTTCGGATTCTTCTGGGGTAAGGTTTTCCCATGCTTTTGCTGCTTCCTTGAACACTGGTTCCATTTTACTCAGCAGTTCAAGTCCCGCCGGAGTAATCTGGAGTAGCACTTCACGCCGGTTCTGACAATTAAACTCCCGTTGAATCAGCCCTTTTTGCACCAAACGGTCGCACAAACGGGTCATGTCAGGATTTTTATCCAGTAGCACGGCCTTCACCTCGCCTACGGGCATGGCTTCCGGATTGCGGCCTTTTAGGATACGCAACACATTGTATTGCTGCGGGGTGATTTCGAAGGGCTTGAACAACTCGGCGCTGCGGTCCATGTGCCAGTGGTAGGTGTACACCAGGTTAATCAACGCCTTTTGCAAGGGGAGCATGGGTTTGGTCTGCCGAATCGCTTCTTCGATTTTCATCGGAGCAAAGGTAAGGGTGTTTTATTTGTTTAAACAAGTATTGTTTGGACATTTTTTTATTTTAGGTGCGGCATTCGGTTTTACCAAGTAGCAATCGAATCCTTCACCCCCGACAACTCCCGCCGTTTATCACCATTTTTCAAGGTCGTGGTGCGAACAAAGCCCTGAAGTTGGTCGGGCGCATATTCGATTTTGTCCACAGGTTTTCCCTCCATGTTCAACACAATCGGCGCTGGCACAAAACGGTATACCATTCCCGGCAGGGCAAAAACCTCCCGCGGGCGGATGGTTTTCATGCCTTCCTTGGGGTCGGCGGCCAAAGGCCCCCCGCCCCTGTTTTTTTTCTTGCGGCGGGTCATGTCGGTCAGCGAACTATCATCATCAAAGTAAGTCATTTCCACCAATTCCAAATCCGCTCCCCGTTGTTCAAAATACAAATCCGAAAAATCGTTTTCGATGTTTTCCGACCTGGGGGAATTGATTCGGACCACCAACAAAGGGTTCTTGCGACGGCTACCGTCATTTTTTATATAATCCCAAAAATAGACCCCGATTTTGGTCTCTTTCCCGGGTTTGGAGAGGTTGATTTCGCGCCCGGCCTTGGGTCGTTTGAAAAAAACCACCCGGATTTCGTCCACAAATGCCATGGCAAAACTGTCCACGCTGCCCTCACTTTTCAGGTCCGTGCAATCACAGAACCACAGGGCGTTGATGTTGTGGTATACCGTATCGTGGGCGCAGATATCAAACCGGTAAAACCCCTTGGAAGCGGGCTCAAGCTTGGGCGCCTCGGCATTTAGGTTGCGGTAAATCATCCCCGCATTGCTAAAAAAGGAGCGCTCGTTTTTACACCCAAGCATACCAATCAGGGCGAAAAACAAGGCGAAGGGAAGCGTATTTTTCATTGTGGGTTCTTGTTGAGGAGTGGGTAAAATTGGTTGAATTGAAAACTGCCTAGGGCCACGGGCACACATTTCGAAAGCGAAACGTGCCGGGAATACCCCATCGCCCGGTGAATCAGGTCCTGAACATCGCAGTTGGGGCATTGTCCAAGCAGCCCAAACCCGATGTTCGAGCCATTGATGTTGCGCAAGGAAATGGAGCTCAACGCCCGGTTGTAAAAAGCCTGTTGCATATCCTGTTGCGGGATGCCGCTGAACAAGAGTTCTTTCGAGAGTTTATAGCCCGCCTGCACGTTTCCGGTAAATCGGTCGTACGCATACTCCACGAATTGCCCCACCAGCCAGGGGTTTTTGCGCGAAAGCCGGTTGCCAAAGGCATCCAAGCCATAGGCCAGATACCCTCCGCCCGACCAATACCGGTCAAAACCATCGCTGGCAAAGCGGTCGAACGGCCAAAAACCATCGTTGTAATACCCGACCAAAATCTGGTCGATATTGAAGCCCATGTGTCCCAATTGCTGGTTTCGGCCCTGATTGTTGACCAAAAAACTGGTGCCATACGACACTGCGCCATCAAAGTTGTGCCGAATGGTGGTGGCGCTCATCTGGTTGAAGGTCCGGATGTATTTCTCCCGGCCCGTGTTGTCCCAATTGTAGCCGCCCACCACATAAAACGAGGAAACAACATCCAATTGTCCAAAGCGGTTGGAATGATCGATCAAGGAAGTCCCCGGACCTTTGGAGTAATAATTGACCACAACTTGAGCGCCCGGAAGGATATTCAAGCGCTCGTTTTGGAAGTTTTTGGACAGCCCCGCCGCAACGCTCAGGTTGTAAAAGGAGGAACGCCTGCCACCGAGGCCCAGGTTCAGTTTAATGGCCAACCCGAGGTTGAGTTTTTCGCCGTCGCGGAATATTTGAGCCGTAGTATTTTGAGGGGAGAGGCTCGCAAAGCACAAGGCGATGCACAGGGTTTTGAGTTTTATTGGAGTCAAAATCTAGGGTGTTGAAGGGTTTGTTTTCGGGGAAAACCATTGATTTTGGCCCAAAATTATCCCCCGACCCAACAGGAGGCAATTAAAAACCAGTCAAAAAGCGGTTAAGTGGGCCGGAATGCCTTTTCGCAGGGCCATCATTTCCTGCACTTGTACACACTACTCGTTTTGGAAAATCGTTTCCTCGACCTTTCTTACCTTCGCGCACTTTTTGGGACAATACCATGCTCGATTTTTTGCTTACTATAATACTCGCCTTTGCTGCCCTCGCAATTGTCTGGCTCCTTGATCTGACGATTTGGGGCAAGGCTACGCATTTTAATTTCCGCTTTTTGGAGCAGATTTACAATGCCCGAATGAAGGCGGCGGCTTTCATTGGTGAAAAACTAAAACCTTTGAGCACCAAGCGGGCTGCTTTTTTAGAAAAAAACCCACGCATCGATAAAGTCCTGGGTTGGGCCGGCATGCTGATACGCCTGGGGCTGAACTTCCTGCTCTTCCTGATTTTCGGGGTTTGGCTGGGGGTGTTTGGTCGGTTGCCTTCTACCAACGAGTTGCGCGAAATCGAAAGTGCCAATTCCACGGAGATTTATACCGCCGATAGTGTGTTGATCGGCAAATATTTCTTTGAAAACCGGACCTCCATTTCGCTTGAAAATGTGTCGCCGTTTATCATCAATGCGCTCATTGCTACCGAAGACAAGCGCTTTTTGGAACACAGCGGAATCGACATCATGAGTTATTTCCGCGTTGTTTACGGGATTGCCGCAGGCCAAAAACAACGCGGCGGCGGCTCTACCCTGA
>JALHPW010000354.1 GCA_022842255.1 Saprospiraceae bacterium
ATACTTCAGTGAAAAATTCCGTCGAAACATCCTGATTGCCAACGGTTTCGGTCAAGGTAAACTCGAACGAAGCCGTGCAGCCATTGCCATCCGTGACGACCAGCGTGTAATCGCCGGCAGGAGCCATCGTCAAATCTTCAGAATTGACAAAAGGGGCGCCGTTCAGCAGCCAGGCATAATTATACACCCCATTGCCGCCTGATACATCGAGGAAAATGGCTCCGTCGCTTAGGCCTTGATGGGGCTGCTCGACGCTGGTGGGTGCTGCGTTGATTACCGCAGGATTAAGCAGGGCGGCTGTCAATTCCACATCACAATCTAGGGCATCCGTAACGGTGACCGTGTACACTCCCGCTGTGAGATTGCTGATTTCCGCCGTGGTTGCTGCGTTCGACCAAAGGTAAGTATAGGGCGCCGTTCCCCCTGTCACCATGGCTGCCAAGCTGCCATTGGCGGCATTGAAGCAGTTGGGCTGCACAGACGTGAGTATGCCAGTAACTGCACAAGCGATGGCCTCACAATCTTCGGTGGTGCCCACCAAGGATTTCTCACAACCAATCGCATCGCTCACCACCACCAGGTAGGTTTGGCCGGAAGCCAATACTTGTCCGTCAAGGCTTCCCTGGAAAGTGTAAGGTGGTATACCGCCCTCCGCCTCGATTTGAAGTTCCGAGACATTGGTGCTGATACATTTTTCTTCCACTTTCAAAACCATGACCTCAAAAGGTGCTTGCTGCGACCCATCCATGATTTGCAGGCAAAAATTGCCTGTTTGTGGCCCCGTAGCGGCAATTTGGGAGGCAATTTGTACAAAATAGGTTTCGCCAGCAGACAAGGCGCCCAAGGTCACAAATCCATCGCAACGCAAGGGATTTTCCTTGCAAAGGATGTTCTGGAAATCTGCGCAATCGCCTTTCCAAACAGACAAAATATGCGGGAATTCTGCTCCCGTATTGAAGCGAACGGTACCAGAAGCGGGTGCAACAAAACTATACCAAACATCATTGGAGACCGAAATGACACAAGGCGGGGTGAGTCCGGAAAATGTGGAGCCCACATTGCTGCCTTCCACACAAGCACCTCCAATGTTGACCGCAATGGCCGAAGCACATTGGTCGTTGGTAGGGGCGTTCAGGTTTTTCTTTAGGATTTGGGGGCAAAGTGCGCCTTCCACCGTAGCAAAGGTCCCAGAGATTTGAACGAGGTAGGTTTCACCCGCATTCAGGGTGGATAATTCAAGGGAACGACCTTTATGGTTGGTCGCGATTTCATTCAATACATTGCAGCCACCGGAATAGGCCGTGAGGATGTCCGAAAAATTGGCATTGCTCTGCAACTCCAACACTTCGTTGGGGCCAAGCGCGGGCGCCGTGAACGCATACCAAACATCATGTCTGGCCAAGGTGTTAAAACTGGGCAGAGTAGTGGAACTGCCAGCATGCAAATTGTTGCCATTCAGGCAGTTCGCATCGATGGCCAGGGCTTGCGCGTTTGCACAATCGTCGTTGCCTGGGGTTGGCGGGGGGGAGGACACTTGCTCCACCCCGATACACAAACTGCCACGCGACACCCCAAACCCATCCTCTTGTCCACTTATCCGGAACAAATAGGTGGTTCCGTTTTGAACCTGAAAATACGTGCTTTCCCCGGTGAAACCATGTTCGTCGCGGTTGTCGCAAAGCACCAGTTGCGGGTTGGCACAATCGCCCGTGAACACATTGACCACATCATTGAACAGCGCACGGGTACTCAGTTTGGCGGTCCCATTGAAATCTGCCGTCCATTGGTACCAAAGCCCTCCCACCGTTTTCTGCACACAGCTTGTGGCCGGTCCATCCATGAGCGCGTTGTTGTTGTTGGAAGGCAAACAGGTTTGGCCAGTAAAAATGGGTTGTGCATTGGCACAGATATCAAAAGCTGGTCCGTCGCCAATCACTTTAACATTGTCGATGCCTACCCACCAGCCCCAATCTTTGCCATCATCGTATTCAAAAATAACCCGCATCTGTTGTGAACGATAGGGAGAGAGGTCAAGTTGAACATGCACGTCATTGGGGAAATACGGACCACCCACGTCCCCTTCTGATTCCCTGACCAAAAACTCCTCTCCATTGCCATGTTGTACAAAAACGGCAATTTTTTCGCTGTAATATCGCAAAATAAGGTCAAAATCTAGGTTGAATTGCCCAAACTGGGTGCCGTCAAACCAAGGCGAAATCAAGCGAACCACCGAAAAAGGTGTGTCGGAACCCAATAAATCATCGTCAAAAAACGCAAAACAGCTCCCGTTCATAGAATTGCCGCTGCCAAGCGCAGCGCCTTCTGTGATCACGCCAAATTTCCAATCGTCCACGCCAGTCACCACTTCGGTTTCCCAGCCGGCAGGTTTTTCGCAACCATTAAAAGATTCCACCAGCACATTCGTACCTTGGCCCTTTCCAACGACGGAAACATTGTCCACGCCTGCCCACCAGTTAAAACCATTGGCATCGTTGTACCGGAAAATCAAGCGGGCATTGGGCGAGCTGGTTACCAGTCGTAAATCAAAAACAAGCGTTTCGTATTCGTACAAATTACTACCTGTGGTATGATATTTGTCGTAACGGCGAATTAAAGTTTCCGTAGTTCCATCGGTCACCAGCACATCGAAGTTTTCTTCAGCTTGGTTCCAGTCGCGGTAGTGGATGTCCACCGAAAGTTCAACAGTTGGGTGTTGGGAAGCATCGAAGGCAGGTGAAACAAAATCGATGGTGAAAGCTGGAGTTTGATCGCCGGTGGCGTCATCGTCAATAAAAAGAAAACAAGTGCCGTTCATGCTTTGTCCGTTGTTGTCGGTGTTTCGAACGGAGTCGCCCACATACCAGACTGGATTTTGGTTGCCCAGGATATTTACCTGCCAATCTGCAGGCAAGGAGCAATCGTCAAAATTTTCTGTGAGCAGAGCGACCTGAGCTTGGGCAGGAAACAGCAAGCCGATAAAAATGGCTGCAAAAGCGGCGAGTTGGCGCATGATTGTTGAAAAATTATTTCGAGCGAAAGGTAGAACGGAGGAGCGGGAAACGGATACCAAAAAATTAAAAAGTTGTTGGCTTGCATTCTTTCAAAAAAAATTTGTGCGTTTGAAAATCAGCCCCATAAATTTGCCGCCGTTGGAAGCAGGCACACCAAAATAATTAGTGCACTGATTATCAAAACCAAAACTCTCCCTGACCTTGGCTAAAAAACGCGTTGTCAAAGATTATGATGCCCTTGCGGAGGACATCACCCGGCTTGTAAAGCAAAGATACCCTTCGGGCTATGCCGAACACCTCGTCACCTACAATGACAAGGAAGGCAAAAAAGTATCGGCACTCCCTTTCGAGACCGACGATACCTATTACCTCATTCGAATGACCATCCTCGAGGCCAAGCGCATCGTGAAGGAGGATGATGACTTCGATGATGAGGGTCACCTCAAAGAAGAAATCGCCGACGTGGAAGTGGAGGTGGATGACGAGTTCGACGGAGCTGGTGAGGACGACGACGACTTGGATGATGGTCCGACCGATGAGGACGACCACATCATCGTAACCCGTCGACGCGACGATGAGGATGCCCATGATATCCCCGATGATTCGGATTATTAAGGATTCGAGCTTTCCAAACGCTGCTATGCCTATTCTAGGCTCCTGGCTCCTGTAGCTTGGGTATACGCCATTGCTAGATTGTCAAAATTAAAATCCCCGTTCTTGAGCACAACACTCAACAACGGGGATTTTTATTCCTCCCTAAACTCTAAACTCTAAACTCTAAACCCTCTACTGCGCCCACTTATCAATCCGCACAACTGCTTTGGGATAACCATTGCGTTCGGTTGTACTCAATAAGTCAGGGCGGTGGATTTTTTCTGCTGGGATTTCGGCAAGCTCTGGACACCACCATTTTACGTACGCCCCGAGTGGGTCGTAGTTTTTGGCTTGGGTAAGGATATTGAAATAACGGTCTTCGCGCAGGTCGCTGCCCACACCAGCCACATAGTTCCAATTGCCCCAATTGCTACATGGGTCGTAGTCAATCAATTGACTTTCAAAGTATTCGGCGCCCATTTGCCAGTTGACCTTGAGGTCGCGTACCAAAAATGAGGCTACGTTTTGCCGACCTCGGTTGCTCATCCAACCTGTGGTGGCCAGTTCACGCATATTGGCGTCCACGAATGGAACCCCCGTGCGTCCCTCCGCCCATAGGTCGAACATTTCACGGTTGTTTTTGAGCTGTCGAAGGTCTTTTTCCTGTGTTCCGCCTTTAAAGAAAATGCGATTGCCGTATTTTTTGCCCATCAGACGGAAAAAATCTCGCCACAGTAGTTCGAAAAAAAGCCAGTAGGTACTTTCGTTGCTCACCCGTTCGCGTTCATACCGCTTCAGTTCGTGGTAAACAAACTTGGGGGAAAGACAGCCCTGAGAGAGCCAGGGAGAAAATTTGGAGGAATAATCGGCCCCTAAAAGTCCGTTTCTAGTCTCCTTATACTGTGCGATATGGTCTTTTTCCCAAAAATAATGGCGTAGCCGGCGCAGGGCCTCCGTTTCGCCTCCTTTGAATTCGAGTGCGGAGCGGGGGTCAGTCTCAAATTCAGCATGGCCAAAATCCGCCAGACGAGGCATTTCCCCAGGGTCAAGATTGGGCGGTAAAGGAGGCAAAGCGCTGGGGGAGGGTAGGGGCTCCCGGACTGGGGTAATGTGTTCGGTTTCTTTGCGAAACTGGGTGAACACATCGGGGGTGTGATGTACCGGAACTGGCAAGTCCTGCGTATGATAGAGCATTTTGCCACGGGTATACAGCAATTCAACCCCTATTCCCCAAAGTTTTTGTTCCAGTCCATCTTGAACCAAAACCTCCTCGTGGGTGCGCTCGCGATTGCAAATCACCCAGGAGGCCTTCAGTTCTTGGGCCATTTCTGCCAAAATACGCTCGGGTCTTCCAACCCTCACCAGCAGTTTCCCACCCAGTTTTTGGATGTTCTCGCGCAGGTCTGCTACACTTTCGAGTATAAAACGAGCCCGATATTTGCCAGTTTTTGGAAAGCCGAATCGGGTTTCGCCTTGGAAAACCCGTTCGTCAAAAATGTAAATGGGGACAATCTCCTCAGCCATCCTGATTGCGGTGGCGAGTGCTTCATTGTCGTGAAGGCGAAGGTCTTGTCGGAACCAAACTATTGCGCGTCGTTTCATGCCCGTTAAACTTTAACGAGAGCCTTTTGTTTGGCGAATTCAGTCTTTTTATAGCGGCTTTTTTTATGGCTCAAAAAGAAAACACCACCAACTTTAGCAAACTCTTGCGCAAAATTAAAAGCAAACCCCTAGATCGGGAATTGGGCTTTGGTAAAAATGTCACCTTGGATGGCCGTTTGATGAACCCAGATGGCTCTTTCAACGTAGAACGGCAGCCTTTAAGTCCGTGGGACAATATCTACTACCACCTCGTCACCATTTCTTGGGGAAGGTTCCTGCTGCTCATCTTCAGCTTTTTCCTATTGCTCAACATTGTATTCTCCATGATTTATGTTCTAATCGGCGTGGAGAATTTCAATGGGGTTACGTTGGGCGACTTTGGGCACAATTTCATGCAGGCTTTCTTTTTCAGTAGTCAGACCTTGACCACCGTAGGATATGGTCATATTAGTCCAAACGGATTGATTATCAGTATTTTAGCCTCCTTTGAGTCGTTTCTTGGACTACTCGCCTTTGCCTTGATGACCGGTTTGTTGTATGGGCGGTTTTCCCGACCTTCCGCTAAAATTGTTTTTATTGTAAAACTCCTTGT
>JALHPW010000355.1 GCA_022842255.1 Saprospiraceae bacterium
GATGACCTGACAAAGCAGGACGACCATAGGAATTTTGGCTAAATTCCAGCATCCCAGCATCTTGATTCAGGTAGGCCGCCATCACCCGCCGTAAAAAAAGCCTTGTAAGCAAATGCCGCAGTCCATCGACGGGATGATAAAAAGCTTCGTATTGCGCCCGCTCCTCGAGTGATAAACCATACATGAATTTATGACAATCACTTTCGGACAGGGGTTGGATGGGCAGGCGCCAAAGGTCGATTTGTGGAGCCGACAGGGGTATCATGTCAATCCATAAAATAGGCCTCCAGGATACTGTTGGCGCAAATTTGCCCGTCCTTGCATAACTGAACAGCCAGGATACCTAAAAAGTCATCTTTTTCAACCACCTGCGCACGAATCGTTACCCGGTCGCCGGGCAAAACAGGACGCATAAACGCGGAATGATGGATCCGGGTAAACATCCCTTTCACTTGCGGCTTTTCGGGGTCGATCCGTATACTGTTATGGTTCAAAAAATAAATCAAGCAAAGCCCTGCCTGGCCCATCATTTCCACCTGTAACACCCCCGGATACACGGGCATTTCCGGAAAATGGCCTCTGAATACCGGGTCGTCTTCCGGTATCCTGGTTTCGGCCACAATGACTTTGTGCGTCAGGTCAATATGGGTAATACGCTCCACCAAGGCGAATGGTGGGCGGTGGGGAATGAGCAGTTCAATCTGTTCACGTTCGTAGGGCGATTCCTCAAAATCGTCCGAAATAATCTGGATGCGGGATTCTTTCAGGGATTTGATCCAGCGTTCTCTTTCAATGGACTCCATTGCATCGAATTTGAGCAGCGTTTTATGAAAATATGCGCAGCGATGGAAACGAATTAAACATCATCCGCTTCACGTTTTCGTACACTTTTTGGGTGTTTTCGTTGTGTTCGATTGGGTATTTGGCCCCCAATTTTTCCGCTACAGCAAACCCGGACACCATGCAAAACTCTGTAAAACCAGGAACGGTAGACAGTCCGCAATACCAGGTGTTTTGAAAACCCTGGATTTGAAAAACATTGCCTCGAGCGATGAGAGACTCTATGGTCAACTTTTCCAGTTTGTATAACCTGTCCGCATAGAGTGCGGCCCGGTCAACGGGAGACATGTCGCCCGTGATAGTGCTCGCCATTATTTCACTGATTCTCCCTTGGCTGTCGAACGGAATCATAGGGTCCGTAGCCGTATTGTCCGTGAGTATGACCCCGATTCGTTCTTCTTCAAAAAAGTGGGAAGGCACAATGCTTTTGTCCCCATGCAATTCAATATGTAAATCCCGGTATTTAAGGCCATTCAAAATGCTCGCCTCCATCGGATGCGGGGTGTCCAGGATGCTCTGGATGATTTCGAAATTCACGCTAAATATAATTTCGTCAAACCGGCGCTGGCCCCCCATTGAGTCGACCACCAAAACACCTTGCTCGTTGCGGACTACATTTTCCACCCGTGTGTTCAATAAAACATCCCCGTCCAAGGGCTCCAATAGTTTTTCCAGCAGTTCCAGCCCGCCTTTGGGAAAACGCAGCATCACAATTGGCTTAAAGAAGGAAAAAATACCCAATGCGAACAATTCCACTACATGCACCAGGGAAATATGGTGGATGTCTTTTTTGCGAATATCTCCGAAGACCCAGGAGAACACCGGGCTAAAGATATGTTGGATGAAATTCGGGGAGAAACCGTTCACGGTTAGATAATCATGCAAGGTGCTGGCGCTCGCTTCAGCAGCGGCATCCCTTTCATACAATTCTTTCATCATGTCGGTAAACCGACGGCACTCATCAGCGTGCGCGAGAAAAAATTCAGAATGCGAAAATGTTGCCCAACTTTCATCGCCGTGATGATAATAAACTCCAAACTCCTGTTCGTACGTTGGCAAGTCCCATAACTTACTTAATGCTTTAATATGTGGACTGTACCTGAAGTGGCCAGGGTTCATATGGCATCGCTCCATTTGCCCGGCCACTTCAAATTCGAAGCTTTCCATGTGGCCTCCGGGATGTGCTTTCTCCTCGTAAACGGTCACCTCAAAGCCGGATTTTTTCAACATCCAGGCAGCGCCGAGGCCTGAAATCCCCCCGCCTACGATAGCTACTTTTTTGGACATATAAGAAACTTGAAAGGATGTGAGTAGGTTAAAAAGACCGGATAAGTTTGGGTTGGTAAAAACGCTGGACCAGGTTTTCATCATAAGCGGAGAACATCTGCATATAACAATCGCCCAAGTCGCCCGGCAGGATGGTCTTTTTCATGTCAGATAGAAAGGGATGGTCATAGATTTTTCCCGCGTAGCCTTTTTTCTGGTGGATACAGATTTTGCCCGACCAATACCAAACGCCGAAATAGAGGTTGTTTTCCTGCATCGTATAATACTGCCCAAAAAAGGCGTCGTACAAGTAGGAAGGCTCTGGGTGTGTATTGATAAATTCCCGAACCGGCCCCTGATCGTCGTACACCTTAAGGCAAGTTTTGGATTCGTCCGTTTCTGCCTTTAAGCTGGAAGAGTAGAAGGAGGGCAAATGCAACAGGTCTTCTTCTTGCCGATTGAAGGTTTTATTGTTGGAACCTATCCGATGCACATAAAACGTAAATCGCGGGATGGGCATGGAAAGCGACAGGTTGGGCTGCACCATAAAAAAACGGGTAATCTCGTCGAATGCGGGCAGGGCTTCCCCGTTGATCACATTGCCGGGATTATAGTCGTTGTACCCCAAAAACATCAGCGACACGCCCGGCCTGATCTCATAAGGTTGAAGCCGGGTTTCGGGTGGAATATGTTCTCTGGCAATTTGGGTATCTATTTCAAACATGAATGCAAATTGCTGTCGGATATTCCAGTCGATGACGAGTTGCATGCCGTCCACCTGGCGAACGTCCTGGTATTTCGGATTCAAACTCCTTTTTTGCTCAAGGTTCATGGCGAACTGTTTTAGTTGGATAAAAAATTGAACTGTTCAGCAGCCTCAAGAATGATGGCCGCCGCTTTTTCGATTTGTTCCCGTGTATGTTCGGAGGTGACGAACATGCGGATACGGGCTTCATTTTTAGGGACAGCTGGGAATTGCATAATGCTGGTATCCAGCCCTTTCCGCTGTAAATAATTGTTCAGGTCCAGCGTGTTTTTGTCGTTGCCATAAATGACCGTCAGCACCCAGGAATTGCTTACGCCGAGGTTAACCTTACCTTTTAGTAGTTGTAGGAAGTAATCGGCGTTTTCTTGGATACGCCGCCGGCGCACCCTGCCCTCCTCGGAGGCGGCCAGTTCCAGCGCCTTCACCATCCCGCCCGTTACCGCCGGGTCTAGTGCACAGGAAAACATGCGGCACTTGGCGTAATAATTGATATACCGGCTAATCTCTTTTCGGGCCAGCAAGGCGCCGCCAATCCCACCAAAACCTTTGCTGAAGGTCATCACGTACAGGTCTACATCGTCCAACACGCCATACATTTCACACACGCCGCGCCCGTTTTCGCCTGCTACCAACACCGAATGTGCTTCATCCACCAGGGTGTACGCGCCGTACTTTTTTGCCAGTTGCACGGTTTCCTTCAGGTTCCCGTAATCGCCATCGCCGCTGTAAACCCCTTCCACACCGACCAGCACACGGGTATAACCATCGCAAACTTCCTGCAGGATGGTTTCAAGGTGCCCCATGTCGTTGTGCCGGAAGTATTTCACCTTGGCGCCGGAAAGTTTGGCGCCCTCCAGAATGGACATGTGCGCATTGGAGTCCAATACGATGCAATTCCCGGGCTTGGCAAAGGCCTGAATGACGCCCAAATTGACCGCATACCCGGAAGAAAAAAGCGAGACGCCTCGGTCGGGCAGTCCAAAAAACTCCAAAATTTTGTCCTCCAAGGCTCTATGAATCCCATAGGTCCCGCTGATGACGGGCGAACTGGATGCGCCCAATCCGAATTTCGCCACAGCATCCTGTGCCGCCCGGATCACCTCGGGGTGATAGCTAAAACCCAGGTAGTTGTAACTGGAAAAATTGAGCAAATGCAGCGTTTCCCCGTTCTGGCGCACCAGGTCTACTTCAGTTGTTTGCGCGCTGGTTCGCACCGCTTCAAAAGAATTGATGCGTTCGTTGTTCAACGTATCCACCCAATTGGAAAACAGGAGCATCTCTTCCGGTTCCGGCGTTACGTTCATCATAAACATATCATAGGTGTATTCCTTAAAATACGTTTTGACATGTTGCACATGGCTGTCTTCTTGTGTGATCATGGCAGATTTTCTAGTATAGCCGGGGCTTTTTTAAATCGGGTGTACAGTTCCATTGTATTGTCGTAAAAAGTAGTGCCTCTATCTACCGTCAGGGTTTGTCCGCTGATGGCATCGCAGTACCCACTGCACAGGGCTACAATGGCTTTTGCCACTTCTTCCGCTTGAATCCAATAGCTGTCCGGGATAAAAGCTCGGACAAAATCTTCCAGTTCTTTGCCAAAGGTGTTTTCCATCGTTTGCGTCTTTATCGCACGGGAACGAACGACATTGATGGTAACCTGCTCCCCTTTTAGGCGCATGTTCAAATAGCGGCAAAGCACTTCCATGACCACCTTTGAGGCCGCCACAAAATCGTACCCGTAGTAATAATGGTCGGGGCCGGTGGAAGAAACGCCCATCACATAGGATGGATATTTCCCAAAAACCTTCTGGATGCCCAGGGTATAGGAAACAAAGGGCCAAGAGGAATAAGAAATGCTTTGCTTGAGCCCTTTTAACGAGTACGCTTCAAATGATTTTATAAGCAGGGCCGAAGAGACGTTGCTGATAAAAATATCAATCTGCGGCACCAAAGACTTGAGCGTTTGTAACAAGCGTTGGGTATCCGCTTCTGAGCCCGCATCCGCTTGCAAAATGATGGGCGGGAGCGCGCCCCTGCGCTCAAAATCTTGCAGGATTTGCTTTTCATCATGATCGCCCCAATTGTAGGTCAGAATACATTGGGCGCCCAGCTGGCCGAAGGTTAGTGCTGTTTCCAGCCCTATCCCTCGGGTCCCTCCGGTTATCAGCACGGTTTTGTTTGCAAAGTTCACGTCGGCGGAATTCGTTTGTGAATTAATTGGAATACTGGATCAGTTTGTCGGCCAGGCCATCGATGTTCTTGATGTCGGCCAGTTCGGTGCGCGGAATACGTACCTTCAGTTCGCGCATGGAACCTGATACTACTTCCACGATGTCCAAACTGTTCAGACCGTAATCGATGAGTTTTTTTTGCGGATCGATGGTGTCGTCGGTACTGATTGCCGCTGCGCGACGCACGTGGTGTTCAATAACTTGCAAGACTTGAGACTTTTCCATGTCAAAAAAATATTGAGGATTGAATGTGTCAGATTGATTTGTACTAATCGTGTGATTGCAGGCCCAGTCTTTCGCGTTGACTATAGACGTATTCCAGGGTACTAGAAAATGCATAGCCTTTGTCCGCGACAATGGTTTGTCCACGAATGCCGTCCATATATCCACTGCAAAGCATGTACGCGGTTTTGGCCACCTCGTTAAAGCCTACCTCCGTGCCGGGAATTTCAAAGCGCTCGATAAACGTGGTCCAATCGTTCCCGGCCGTAGCCAGCCAGGAGTCGGTTATTAAAGTTCTGGTACGCAACATGTTGAAAATGACTTCCTTATCCAAAAAATGGAAGTTCAGATATTTGACCAGCACTTCCATCACAGCTTTGGTTACAGCGGCATAATCATAATTGGGGAAATAGGTGTCCGGACCGTGAGAGGACATGCCGATGACATACCTTGG
>JALHPW010000356.1 GCA_022842255.1 Saprospiraceae bacterium
CCATGGAAGGGTTTTGAGCAGCCAGGCTTTTTGCTTTCCGAAGGGCTTCTTCGAGTAATTTCACTTTGGTCGCAAATCGCCGGGCATTCGCTGCGGCTTCACGTTTTTCATAGATTTCCCAGCGGGTCTGGTCTGAAAACGAAAGAAAGCTTGAAGTATAATTGCTCTGTTCGGGACATAGAGCATGGAACAAGCCAGACCGGCTCACGGTACCACAAAAACAGTCCAGCTGGGAAGGGGCAAGCAATTCATAATCGCGGAGCTGGGCAAGTTCTATTGTAGCTTTTTCGAACCTCAAACGGGTTTCATAGGTGGAAGAGACACCATGCTCATTTGACAATAAATAATTCGAATACAGCTTGCTCGCTCCAGCACAATCGTTCCGCAGCAGCTCGATATGGGCATTTAGTAAGGCTTGGTCGTTGTCAAATTCTGCTTTGATAAAGGAAATTACCCCGGCTGCTTCATTGATACTGCCCCGAAGCAGGAGCTTCCGAGCATAATCTTCGAACATTTCTTGGGTTTCTTGTCGCCAGATAGCTTGGGTATTGCCATCCAAACGCTCGTACAAATAGTATGCGCGTTCGCAATAATCCCTAACTTGGTTAATGTTGTTGCTTTCAAGGGCTTGTCCTCCAAAATGCCTGAAGAATGACCGTAGCAGGGGTTCGTCATCAGACTGGGCCAGGCGTTCAAAATTGCCGGGGTAATAGAGGGCGGATTCCAATCCGTATTCCACAATATGCTCTACCCCAAAAGAATGTAATTTGCGATTACCAGCCAACGCCACGGTCCGGATAAAACTTGGGTCAAGTGAGTAGGCTATCAGTCGCCCGTCTGTGAGGGCCACATGCAATAAGGTCCCGTTTTGTGAAAAACCGATGAAAGGGGAAACTTCTTCTTTTTCTGTTTCTACGCTGAGCAGAACGGCTTGAAGATGAAATGAAGCTTGCCCTGTATAGTAATCCCAAAAAATTACCTGACCATCCGAATACATCGCTGCGAGCTGGTTGCTATTGGGTCTGAAGGAAATGGATTTTATATTTTTCCCCTTTGTAGCACGGATTTTTAGCACCTCGTTTTCAATGTTTTTTAGGTCGAATACCCGAATGTCGCTCCCATTTGAAAATGCAGCCAGGCTCCCCGTACCTGCTATGGCAATTGCCCTTACAGTGTATTCGAGCAACCGCAATGTGCGGGGCCTTTCATTGGCCCGAAGCGGCGACCAAATTTTCACGCTGGACGATGCATTCATAAATCCCTCCTTCGATTGGTGTAATACAACCAGCAGGTCGTCTGAATCTGGAATAAACTGTAATTCCCCAATGATACCACCATCAAAAACCTTGGTTGCGATTAGGTCGCCAGTTTTTAACGACTTCACTTCTACTGTATTTGAATCAGTTTGGTACGCCAGCAATTTTTCCCCTTTTGAATCAAAGGCATAGCGCCATGACATTCCTTCTGGGTTTGAGCATGGGAATTTAAGTATTTTACCATTGTCCAGATGTCGTGCCTCCATCGAATCTTGCGACACCTGCACCAAGGCCCAATGGTCGGAAGCCCCACGAAGTGCACAGGTTTGGTTTTTCAAAAAATGTTCTGGCTGGTCAGACTTAATCGTATTGATCACGGCCAGTGTATCTAAGTAGGTCACAAAAAGTCGTTCACCATTCGGGCTGAAAGTTGGGTTGTCACTTGGGATATGAGGCATTTGGGATGCCCATATCGTGGGTGCGTCCTTCAAAGCCCAAACACTAATGTCGCCATTAAATGAAGTGGCAGCCACCCATCGTGCATCGGGCGAAAAACTGCCTTTCAACACATTAAACCCATTATAGGCTGGAGCTTGCTGGCGGATGAGCGTATCGCCTGTACTAACATCCATAAGCCAGAAGAAACCCCCGGCGTGTTCGCATGCGAGTTGATGCGTGCTGGAGGAAACGGCCATTGGTAACATACTTTCAAAATGATGTGTTTTCTTTACAAGCCCTGCACTGTCGGATTTTTGGATAATCGGGATGCACCAACTGCCCTGGGCACTCCCCAAAACGGCAAATTTTGCATTGGGGAAAAGCGCTAGTCTCAATTCTGTCGGTTCTGTTTCAGGAATCTTCAGGTCCTCAAAAACAATTGTTTCTCGTGCCCAGGGCTTACCCACTTCGGTTTTGCTTAAGACTTCAACCCGGTCGCGGTAGCCAAGCCAAAATTCCCCATCCACAAATTGCATGGCCATCAAACCGTTTGGCACGCCAGACACCATTTCGCGAGGCACCACAGGAAATTGCAAAAGAGCACTTTTTGCTCCTTTTTGGTCCGTTTGCTGGGCAAAAACCTCGCGCATATTCACGGCATATATCTTTTGATCGGCTACATTTTCATAAAAAAACTCATCGCCATTACCACTGAAACACCAGTTCGAGATCGATGGGACGGTTATTCGGTGCACGCGCGTTCCGCGGCGTAGTTCAAAAAAGTTGGTACTCCAGCACAGCAAATCATTGGAGGGCGACAAATCAAAACCTATGTAACCCGTGCTTTCGCCGACACTGTAGGATTGAACCAGTTTCATACTCGGCATTTCCCAGACGAACATTTCCCCACGCACTGGCACGAATGCCCAGAGCCACTGGCTACCGTCTTGCTGCTGTCCGAATTTTATTTGAGTATTTTCACCTAGGTCGTTGGACAATTCGTAGCAAAAAACGGGATGGTAGAGTTCGTCTGTTTGATGTTTTGTATCCTCTGTGTTTTGGTAATACCAGGCATCAAACATGGCCTGGATACAATCCGGATTATCGTCAGGGGCCACATATTGGTTGGCAAAATCAGCCAATCGGAAGGCTAAAGAACGGTCGGTTGTTTGGAGAAGCTCTTGGGCATCATCGGCGAGGTTTGCCGCTATGGCTTGCCGCGCCTGCCGACTAGCTTCTAGTGCCTGCTCCTGCACAGGGACAATAAGCTCTACCATTGAAGCTTGAACGCATTCGCTTATTCTTAAAGACAGAAAACGCCTTGCACTTTGGTCTGCATCTGGACAATTCTTTGCTGCTCGAAAAATAGCTGCTGCGTTGCTCCAAAATTTGAGTCGAAATGCTCTCTCCCCTTCCTTTACCATGCTCTCGTAGCAATTTTCCGAAATGTTCAACGTGTATTCGCGGCTGGGTATATAGCGATAGTCCTTGGGGGCAGAGGGCAATTCGTTGGAAAACGAACGTCTGCGGATTGAATTTGCAATTTCTTCGGCTTTTTGTGATTCGGAAGTCGTATTTTTATTGATTCCCAACTGCTCCTCGCAACGAGCAATACGGGTTTCCAAGTCGGATTGTCGGCGGAGATTTCCTTGGGCTTCCGGGCACTTTTTGGCCTCATTAAAGAACTGCAAAGCCGCCTTCGCTTCCCCCCGGCGCAGGGCTGCATTTCCTTTGTCGAGGTTTCGAGTGTAACAGTCGACCGCAACCTGAGTCTGCTGTAAAGGCGGTTCATTTTTGCTGTAATTCTGGGCGGTAAGGGTACCAGCAATAAAGAGGACTAGTATAAGGAGGTTGCTGCGCATGGCTGCCGAGAGGGTTTTGGGCAAAGTTATACCAGAATTTGTAGAAGTTAAACATCTGTAAGCCTGGCTTTGGGTTGATTGCCAATAAATTGTGGGTACAATTCTAAGGTCAACTGGGCAACGCTAATTTTCGACCTCACAAAAAATTCACATCTACCGCATAAACCCACGGGCAAACAAAAGCCCTTGGATATTTCGTCCCAGCCCAAGCCCTCCAATGATGCCGGAACCCAAGGCACTGATATTTTTCAAGGCTCCAGCCAACTCTGCGCCCAGAATATCATAAGAACCAAAAACGTGGAATTTAGGGCTGTTTAAAGCCAATTGCCCAGCTTGAATAACTTCACGGAAGCAACTGTCGACCAAGGTCGCAGTCGCTTGTCCGGCCACGATTACTGCTGCCCACCCGCCAACCAGTTCAAAAACAGATTGCGGGTAGATTTCGGTTTTCAGGGGATTTCAATCCAAATCGCCTCACGCGAAAGGCAGTCCATCGATAAGTCCACAATACTAAACCTCCATAATAGCACCACAATGCGGCAAGTGAGCGCCGTCAAATCGTGCTTGAATTCACCAAGGCTTCCCGGATTTGCGAGCCGATGTCTTTTAGTGGAAAGCCAGCTTCGTGCAAGGGCTTGTCTCAGTTTTCACAAAACCAAAGGTTTGAGATTGCACCTACTGAATAAGGCTTCCAAACGCATAAAAAAACAGAAAAATAACAATTTTGCGCATAACCCTAAGGATTTATTGGGTTTTGGATTGGAGGTTTAATGAATCTAAAAACATATGTCGAAGGTCCGGAGCATAATTATAGTGAAGTCAGCAGTCTGTTTTTGTCCCGTCATGGAACAAAAAGTGATAATTAGAACAAAGCTATTGTTCATTGTTGACGCGTCCTTTTAATTTTACTGATAACTCATGAAATCTGTCCCCTCGGTTTTTGGGGTAGTGATCAGGGCAAACGCATGAAATTGGAGATATTCACCTGCCTTCATGGCAGATCGTTGGGGTTTCTAATGCGCAAAAGAACAAACTCTTGGTTGCAACTTCTTGAGCCAAGTAAATATTGCTCCTTTTGTCCGTTCTTATTTAAATCATACTCGAAAAAAGATGCGTTAATTAAGCTGTCAATTACGATTTCGCCGGTTGGATAGGTCAGCCGAACTTTATTGAAGTCAGCGTCATTACATGAAATTCCGATATACTTAATACTGCCTTTCCCTTCTTTGAATAGAAAACTTGGGGTCTTTCTTGCTCTGCCGTCCGTATTGAATTTGATGCGGTTAAGGCTGTCAGGAATGTCAAAATCGTTTTTGAAATATTTGATTTGTGTTGGTGTAATCAGAAGTTGTTTTGCAAACAGCAGCCCCCCCATATAGGCTTGAATAGGCTCACAAGGCAAACATTCCGTCCGAAACTGAACTGCATCATTGCGCTGTCCGCCTAAGTAATTACCAATACCGTTGAAAAGCAAATCGATTTGCCTGTCAGATTTATTCGAAATGTTTTGATGACTAAAGTTCATCACAAACGAAAACGTCAAAATACTATCGGTCGCAGAGGAGTCTACTTTGGAGTTTTCGGTTATCGAATGCCCAGATATGGTCGCGGGCTTATGGTCGCCGCACGACGTAACGGATAAAGCCAATAATAGGAAAAAGAAATGCCTCAAAATATTGTCGTGATTTAAAGTTTTGTCTGGTCTTTCCTTGCCATCTTAATTCATGGTTCGGGGGTGTTCTGCCTTAGAGTGTGTCTGAAAAACATTCACTGGGCTGATTCTAGTGGTGAACCAACTTAGTTACTAAATTGGTTCACCACAAGTAATTTTAGCTACAGCCAACGCAGAGTGGTTTTGAACACCGAGCGCACATAATCAACTAAAAATCAAGGTGTTTCAATCACTTAAATCATCAAAACTACTTTAATCACAGTATAAATCAGGAAGATTCTACAGGATTAACACTTTATGCACCCTGTTTTGGCCTTCACCAGATCGAAGGTGTAGAAAGTAGGTGGCAGCTTGTAAATCATTTTTTTGCATTAAACATTGGTGCTTGCCTGCACTAAGATTGGTTTCTGGTAAGATTGTTTGAACTAGACGCCCCTGGATATCATACAACGACAGACTAATAAGGGTTGGATCCTGAAGCTCAAAAGTAATGAGTGCATTTTGATCCACAGGGTTGGGAGAGACCTTTAAATTCC
>JALHPW010000357.1 GCA_022842255.1 Saprospiraceae bacterium
TGGCACGGTTTTCGGAAATAACATAATCAGAAAGGGCTAACATTTGATTGGTTAATTGTTTTCATGGTTATGTTGTGAGCCGCCCAGTCGAAAAGACTGGGCGGCTTTTTTTATGTCCCTCAAACCATATTAACCTCAGCCTCCAACCGCACCCCAAACTTCTCCTCCACCGATTCAATAATCGCCTGAGCAAGGTTTTTTACTTCTTCGCCCGTCGCGCCGCCGTGGTTTACCAACACCAGTGCCTGGCGTTCATAACAGCCGGTATTGCCCACACGTTTCCCTTTCCAGCCGCATTGCTCGATGAGCCAGCCAGCGGGGATTTTCACGCGCCCGTCAGGCAAAGGATAATGGGGCGCCTGTGGGTGGGTGACCAGGATGTTGTCCAACACAGCGCGTTCCGTTTCGGGGTTCTTGAAAAACGAACCACAGTTGCCAATTTTGGCCGGGTCGGGGAGTTTGGAAGTTCGGATTTGGATTACCGCCTGACTGATGTCGGCGATGGATGGGTTTTCTACTCCATTGGCTTCCAATGTTTTAGAAATGTCGCCGTAAGAGGTGTTTAGTTTGTGTGGACTTTTTGTAAGTGAAAACACGACCGAAGTAATACACCATTTTCCTTTCTCCGCTCGCTTGAATACACTGTCGCGGTACCCAAACTCGCAATCGGAATGATTGAAAGTTTTGAGTTCCAAATTTGTCAAGTGGAGGGCTTGCAACTTGACAAAAACATCTTTCAATTCCACTCCGTACGCCCCAATGTTTTGGATGGGTGAAGCGCCCACGGTGCCGGGAATCAGGCTCATGTTTTCTACGCCCCCATAGCCTTGCGAAACTGCCCAAAGTACAAACTCATGCCACACCTCACCGCCGCCAACCGCTACCCAAACCTTTTTTTTGAACTCCCGGACCACCCGGATTCCGCGCAGCTTGTTTTGCAAAACCAATCCACGCACATCTTGGGTAAACAGCACGTTGCTGCCCCCGCCGAGCAAGAAGACCGGGCGTATGTTGCTACGCAAACCAGCCTTTAAGTCCGCAATGCTGCCGACTTCAGCAAAATATTCAGCTTTTACGTCGAGGCCAAACGTGTTATAGGGGAGCAGTGGGAAGTTTTGTTGGATGGTCATGAACTTGTTATGCCGGAAGGTTATTTCGGTTGTTTTTAGGTTTCAACGGAACAGCGTTCCGTTGTACTGGGTGTACCCCGGAACGCTGTTCCGGGATGTATTTTATGGCAACGGAACGGCGTTCCGTTGTACTGGGTGTACCCCGGAACGCTGTTCCGGGATGTATTTTATGGCAACGGAACAGCGTTCCGTTGTACTGGGTGTACCCCGGAACGCTGTTCCGGGATGTATTTTATGGCAACGGAACGGCGTTCCGTTGTACTTGGCGTACCCCGGAACGCTGTTCCGGGACGTATCTTATGGCAACGGAACGGCGTTCCGTTGTACTTGGCGTACCCCGGAACGCTGTTCCGGGACGTATCTTATGGCAACGGAACGGCGTTCCGTTGTACTTGGCGTTCCGCTGTACTACTTAAACAAACACTCCACCTGCCGCATCAACAAATCCACCTGCTGCACCTCATAGTCATCATAACCATTGCTCCAGGCAATGCGGAGTTTATCGAGCTCCGTGCGTCGCATTTTTTTCAAGGTATCGGATGGAACAGGGTATTGGGCGCGGAAAATGGTGGCCCCGGTTTCAGGGTTGAACACCCCATCGTCGGGCACCGCATTTTGCAACATAAATGTGCTGCCATCAATGAACTTGAGCGTGGCCACACTGTTTTTGTCCAAGCGCCCAAACGCCTTCCGGGCATTGGGGTCATTGATGGTAAAGGTCAGCAGCAGGGTTGCATTGGGACCGGTGCTTGCAATCGACGCTTCACAAATCACATGGGTTTTACCCTGTAAATACGCCCGAAGCGCAGGATTGGTGAACCGGAACAGCTCGCCACGGGTCATCTCTTTTGAAACTTCCCCGGAAAACTCATCGCGGCTCGTAGAGGCAACCAAACAAGGAGGGTTCGGGGGCGTAAGCATCACGTCGGCGGCTGGGCTATAGGCTGCGAATTTTTTGGGTGGATTGGTTGGCTGGCTCGTGGGTATTGGTTGAGGGTTATTGGTTACGGATGACGGGGCATTGTTGGTCGATTCTTCCGTAGGACCAGCTTTTTCCTTTTTTTCTTTTTTGGGCTTGGGCGTTTTGGCTGCAACTACTGTTGAGTCCGTCTTTTCCGATGGCACCGGGGGATAGAGCTCATCGTGAAGTTGGACAACCTGCTGCCAGGCTTTTGGCAGGTTTTTGCGCGTATTCAGGCTGTCCATCATGGAAATGCCATTGCTTAGTTCGGCTGCTTTATCAGAGCGCTCCCGAAGTTTCGTCAGCTTTTTGGATTGCGACTTTGCTGATTTAGAGGCTTTTGACAAAGAGTCCAACAACGTTTTGGAGGAAGTGGAATCCAGTTTTGCCAAGGCAAATTGGTTTTCCATGCTTAAAGCCAGTTCATTGGCCCTTTCCTCCAAGGTTGAAAACTGGCCTTTTATCATTGCAGCGGTAGCGGATAATTCTCCCGCAATTTGATGCATTTCAGACAATTCAAGGCTGTCCAAGGGTGGAAGAGGTGCCGGACGGTTTTGTCCAAAAGTCAAAAAGGGAGCACACAACAGGGGTATGAAAATGGCAAACAAGCCTATTCGGATACTAGAAAGCATTTTTGTCTATTTTTGGGCAAAAGTAAGCGGGCTTTGCGGTTTTTCGCCCCCGCATTTTTTTCAACCAACTTGTTTATGAAAATTCAATTCGCGACATCAAGCTTCATTTTAATAACTGTCCTGTCTGCTTGCGATTCAGGAACCAACGCCCCAACCAATCCAATTATGGACTTTAAACAAATTCCCGTTACTTATCCCGCCACACGGAAAGATACCAGTGTGACGGATAATTACCACGGAACCCAAATCAGCGACCCCTACCGCTGGCTCGAAGACGACCAAAGCGCCGAAACCAAGGAATGGGTGAACCGCCAAAACATCGTCACCAACGGCTACCTCAGTCAAATCCCGTTCCGCGACAAAGTAAAAGCCCGTCTCGAACAGATTTTTGACTACGAAAAATTTGCCCCACCGTTCAAAGAAGGGGGCAAATACTACTTTTTCAAAAACGACGGTCTGCAAAACCAAAGTGTGCTCTACGTCCAGGATAACCTGAACAGCCAGGCCGAAATGGTACTCGACCCCAACAAATTCAGCGCAGACGGCACTACCTCGCTCGGCGAATTGGACTTTTCCAAAGATGGCCGCTACCTCGCATACTCCACGTCGGTGGGCGGCTCCGATTGGCGTACCATCGTGGTCAAAGACATGCAGACCGGCGAAATGTTGAAAGATGAAATCAATTGGGTGAAATTCAGCGGTATTGCCTGGCAAGGCGACGGCTTTTACTACACCCGTTTCCCTGAGCCTAAAAAGGGCGACGAACTCAAAGCGGCCAATAAATTTGGTGCGGTTTACTACCACAAACTTGGCACCGAACAAGCTGCCGACAAGCTGGTGTACGCCGACAAAGCCCACCCGGACCGCTCTTTTGGCGCGGGCACTACCGACGATGAGCGTTTTCTCCTAGTGTCGGGCTGGGAAAGCACGAGTGGTAACGCGTTGTATGTCAAGGATTTGAGCCTAAGTGCTGACCAATTCGTGCCCGTCGTTACCACCTATGAAAAGGACTTTACCGTGGTCGATAACATAGGGGAAAAATTATTGATTTTGACGAATCACAGCGCGCCCAATCAACGCTTGATCCTCGTCAACCCGGCAAAACCGGAAGCAGCCAATTGGGAAACGCTGGTGCCGGAAGACCCTTCCGATGTGTTGCAGAGTGCGGTGATTTGCGGGGGCAAAATTGTTTGCTCTTACCTTCACAACGCGTCCAGCAGTGTACGGGTATTCGACCTGACAGGCAAACCCATCCAAGAGGTCAAATTACCTGAAATAGGCACCGTTGGAGGCGTGACGGGCAAACCGAGCGAATCATTGGCGTTTTTTGCCTTTGCCTCGTTCTTGCGCCCCAATACGATATACAGTCTGGACATGAATACCTTGGAAATCAAGGTGTTCAAAGCGCCAAAAATTGATTTTAACCCGGATTTGTTCACCACCGAACAAGTGTGGTACACCAGCAAGGACGGCACCAAGGTGCCCATGTTTATCACCCGAAAAAAGAACATCGCGTACGACGGACAAAACCCGACCCTGCTCTATGGCTACGGTGGGTTCAACATCAGCCTGACCCCAACGTTCAGCCCAAGCAGGGCCACCATTTTGGAGAACAATGGCATCTATGCAGTGGCCAACATCCGCGGCGGCGGAGAATTTGGGGAAAAATGGCACAAAGCGGGTACCAAATGCCAAAAGCAAAACGTGTTCGACGATTTCATCGCAGCGGCAGAATACCTCATTGAGAAGAAATACACTTCACCACCCCGTTTGGCCATTCAAGGCGGCTCCAATGGCGGCTTGTTGGTGGGTGCTTGCATGACCCAGCGGCCTGATTTGTTTGGGGTTTGTTTCCCGGCGGTAGGGGTGCTTGATATGATGCGTTATCACCAGTTCACCATCGGATATGCTTGGGCAACTGATTATGGTCGTTCCGACAACCCCGAGGAATATCCTTGCCTCATCAAGTATTCCCCGCTCCATAACCTGAAAAAAACGGCCTATCCTGCCACCATGATCACCACCGCCGACCATGACGACCGTGTGGTGCCTGCGCACTCCTTCAAATTCGCTTCCGCTTTGCAGGAAAACCAGCAAGGCCCCAACCCGACCCTCATTCGTATCGAAACCAGTGCGGGACACGGAGCCGGAAAACCTACTTCCAAACTCATTGAAGAATCTGCCGACATCCTTTCCTTTATGTTCTACAACATGAAAATGAAAGTGATTTACGGCGATGTGAAAGGGTAGTCTAAATGATGAATAAACAGCAAAACAGGAAAACCGGAGAACAGGAAAATATAAAACTGAGAGGGGGTGATTCCGAAAAGGGGCAGGTTTTGCGCTACCTGAGCGCTTCTATCACAGTTTTATATTTTCCTGTTCTCCGGTTTTCCTGTTTTGCTGTTTAATTCTCCGATGTCCCTGTTTTGCGGTTTAATCCTTACGACGTGCGTTTCATGATAAAGCTGCTCTCCTGCCGCTCAAAACCAACTTTTGGGTAATATTCCATCGCGGTCGGAACGGATAGCAATAGCACCATGGATTGATTCCCAACTTTTTCTTTGGTGAACTCAATCAGCGTTTTACCGATTTTTAATTTCTGATAATCCTGCCTGACTGCTAAATCAGCGAGGTAGCAACTCCACACCCAGTCGGTAATCGATCGGCTAACGCCAACCAGCAAATCATCATCCCAGGCCGTCACAATCAGATTGGAATTTTCATACATTTTCTGAATCCGTTCCCGGTCGTGGGTGGGGCGTGGCAGACCTGCGTTGTCGTACAGCTCGATAACTTGTTCTGGGGTAGGGGTGATGTCGAATTTGTAGTTGATTTGCATAGCGGTAGCGAGGAATGTCCAATGACCAAGAGAGGCAACTACTTGGACATTGGACATGCTCGGTTGGACATTGGACATTAAAAAATTTACTTCCCCACAACCACCTGTTCCACAATCGTTTCCTTCCCGGTGAAAATCCGCAATTGATAGGTCCCGGCAGGCAATTGTTTCAGGTCGAGCGGGATGTTTTGCTC
>JALHPW010000358.1 GCA_022842255.1 Saprospiraceae bacterium
CCAACATTTCGCGAAGGTCAATCTCGATGTTCCGGCAAAGTGCAGTCATAGGAACATCGTTGATGAAATTTTCAAAAGGGTCTTCCGAATTATCACCGACCAACTCCATGGTCATAAAAACCCATGAAATCAGTGTGCTGAACGGTATGGTGAGCCACAGAAAACCTTCTCCAAGTTTTTCAAACTCATTCACCAATGCCAAAGGCAGCAACAAGACAAAAATCCAGGTAAAAACCTTGCTAAAATAAGCATATTGACGTGGGAACGGGGTGTTTTTTATCCTTTCCGCACGGCCTTGTTCCTGATAAAAATCACGGATGGTGTTCATCATGTCAATATGCCGCAAATCCTCAAGGAGGCCTTGCTTTTCAAAAACATGCTGAAGGTCCTCACTTTGGCGGCGAAGCAATTGGGTAGGTATGTTCTGAACTTGGCACAGGGCATCAAATTCCTTTTCCTGAAGAAAAGGTTTTACCTGTTGTTCCCAATCCATCCGCTCTGTCGTGCCGTAATGATAGTTTTTTACGGCACCCACGTAATTGGGACTAAAAGAAGATGGTTTTCTAAGATTGAGTCGCAGTGCATTGATGTAGGCCAAGTGCCTGTAAATCAAGCGATGGTGGATTTCGGCAAGTGGTTCTGAACCCTGCCCGCCTTTTTTATGGTGCTCTGAGATATAACTCAACACCTGATTCCCCCAAACCCGACTGGCATTGACAATCCCTCCCCAAATCGTGCGCGCTTCCCAAAAGCGGTCGTAGCTCTGGTTATTTTTAAATCCCAGGTAAAGCGCAACCGCTATACCTATGGTGCCAAGCGGAGCAAAAGGAATCAGGACATGAAGCCCACACTGGTGGAAAAAGTCATGGCAAAGCACCCAAAAGCTACTCCAGGCTATAAAAATCAGTAAATATTTCCAGGCAAAACGAAGGATAAGCGAAACCGGGAAATTGCGTTTTACAAACATAGACGGAATGTTGGAGGGTTCGGATTTAAAGCACGTTCGCCAACTGCTCTTTTATCTTCTCCAGCTCGTCCTTCATTTGCACCACAATCCGCTGGATATCAGCATCGTATGCCTTTGCGCCCAGGGTGTTTATTTCCCGGCCTATTTCCTGTGAGATGAAATTGAGCGTCCGGCCCAGCGATTCCTGCTTGCCATCAAGTTGTTCGAGGAAATACTTGCAGTGTTGTTCCAACCGTGATTTTTCTTCCGACATGTCCATTTTCTCCAAATAGAACAAGATTTCCTGCTCGAAGCGGTTCGGGTCGAGGTTTTCCTTTCCGATGCCTTCTTCCATGTTGTTGCGGATGCGGTCGCGCATCCGGGTGAAACGCTCTTTTTCAAACGGCGTGACTTCCGTCAGCAACAACATAATATTGGTGAGGCGCAAGCGCAGGTCGGCCTCCAGGACCTTTCCTTCTTGACGGCGGAACACCTTGAGGTGGTTGAGGGCGCGGTCGATGACCTCGCACATGGCCAGCCACTCGTCTTCGTCCATTTCACCGGCAGGCGAATTGACCACATTGGGGATGCGTAGCAAGGCTGTGAGCATTTCGCCGCTGGGAATGTTCAATTCTGCGGTCAGGCGCGACAGTTCGCGGTGATAGCCCCGGAAAAGGCCTTCGTTGAGCGACACATTGGCTGCGCCGTCGGCGTTTTGGACTTCCAGCAGGACGTCGATTTTGCCGCGCTCGGCGTGGTCGGCCACGATTTTACGCAGTTCGATTTCTTTTTCCCGGTAATCGCCGGGAAGGCGCAGTTTCACATCGGTTATTTTGGCATTGAGCGCGCGCACCTCAGCGGTAAGGGTCTTTTCTCCGTAACTACCGTTGGCACGGCCATAACCAGTCATCGAAAGCAGCATATCAGGTTGATAATGAATTTATGAAGGGAAAATTACGACTTTCAATCGGCCAAGGGAAAACTTTGGCAGACCGAACGGAATTGGTGGGGAGGGCGCAAATGTAGGGAAAACACACTGGAGCAATATCTGGAAGAAAATTTTTGCCAAATTTGTTTGCAAATCGCTGAAAATGAGCGAGGTTGCGCCCTGAAACACGAAAGTAGGCCGACTGAACAAAACGAAAGACAGCGCTTGAGCCGCTGAATGCCAACACGTCACTGAATTTTTCAGCCGAAAGTTTGCACGAGCAAGATTTTGTGCGAACTTTGCACCTCGATTTTTCAGAAATCCCTATTTTCGTTTATAATTCATTCTAAATCAACGAGATAAAACATGAGAAAGGCTGACCTTGTGAATGCAATTTCCGAAAAGACCGGCGTTGCTAAAGTAGATGTCTTGGTGACGCTTGAAGAACTTTTCAAGGAAATCAAATCTACCATGACAAAAGGCGAAAACGTGTATATCCGCAGTTTCGGCTCATTTGTCATCAAGCGCCGCGCCAAAAAAGTGGGTCGCAACATCAAAAAAGGCAAGGCGATCGAAATCCCGGAGCATTACATTCCGTCGTTCAAGCCTGCTAAAATCTTCACGGACCACGTGAAGAGCCATGTGCACTCGTTGCCGGAAGAATAATATTTGCCTTTCAACAAAGAGGCGGCATCCGGCTTCCGTGGCGCAATCGTCGCGGAAGCCGGATGCTTGTTAGCAAAACAGACAAATGAACAAAGCGCAGCTAGTGACCGTTTTTGCCGCAGTGGCCCTGTTTGCAGCCCTTTATTTTGGGTTTGACACCAAGCCAGACAAGCAAAAAAGTATTGAGCACTCGCGTTCATTGCAAGGGGAAAGCACGAGTTTTGAAACCTTGCTTGAAGATGCACTGGCCCATTTGAACCCAACCCAGGCAGCGGACATCGCAGCGGCGGAACAGCAAGTCAAAGCCGCCGCAGACGATTCGCAACGCATCGCAGGCCTCAAAAACCTGTCTGGGCTTTGGTACGAAATCGGACAATTGCCTATTGCCGGCGGGTTTGCAGAACAGGTCGCCGAACTGGAAAATGCCGATTCATCGTGGTCCGTAGCCGGTGGAACGTTTTTCACCGCTTTGGTGGCCACGACCGACCCAACGCTGCGACAATATTGTGCCAGCCATGCGGTCAACGCATTTGAAAGCGCCGCCTCACTGGCACCGGAAAAGGTGGAGCACCGGGTCAATTTAGCCCTGGTGTGGGCCGAAAACCCACCGCCCAACAACCCGATGCAAGCCGTGCTGATGCTCCGCGATTTGGAAAGCAAATACCCGGAAAGCCCAGCAGTGTACAATGCACTCGGGCGTTTGGCCATCAAAACCGGTCAGTGGCAACGCGCAACAGAGCGACTGGAAAAATCCTGGTCGCTCGACCCAAAGAACCCCAACACCCCCTGTCTGCTGGCGAAAGCCTATGATGGGGCGGGAAACATAGCAAAAGCAACCGAGTTCGCTCAACGATGCAAGGACGCTAAGTAGGCGCATCAGGCAAACTCATAACTCATAACTCACATAACTTTCGAAGCTGTATGCCTTGCGGAAAAAAACGTAAAAGACACAAAATTGCTACCCACAAGCGTAAAAAGCGCTTGCGCAAGAACCGTCACAAGAAGAAGCGTTAAGTAACTGAACCACAGGCTCTTGGTCGATTTATCGCCAGGCGCCGTAAGGGTCAGCGACAACGACGCGGACGTCGAAAAATAGCGAACTTTCCGGGGGCAGTTGCCACCGGAAAGTTTTTCGCTGTATGCCGCATTTTGGACACCCAGTCCTACCACTTGATTGGCAGTCTATCCCAATCGGTTCTTTGGCAAGCATTTTACCCCAAATAGTACCCCTTTGTTTTAGGGGATTTCGCTGCATTTTTGTCCGCCCAAACAAAAATGAACCAGCCCTCCTTGCCGAGCGAACCGCTACCCGACGCTTCTGACCCTACCCCAATAGGTCAGTCTCCGCCCTGCCAATCCGCCGCATTTCCCGACGGCCATTTCCTGCCGCCTGCGCCCCCACGGTGCTTGGTGAGAGGGACTTTACTTTGTTGACTGCTACCGGTCAACCAATTTTCCGGTCAACCAACAACCAACCTGGCTGCCTGTGCAAAACCATAATACATCCTCGTGGATAAAGAACTAATCATCAACGCGACCGAATCGGGCGTTGAACTCGCACTCATTGAGAACGGCAAACTCGCCGAACTCCACCATCAAAAAACCAACAACAACTTCACGGTAGGCGATATCTTTATCGGCAAAATCCGGAAGATGATGCCCGGACTGAATGCTGCATTTGTGGACATCGGCCACCGCAAAGACGCTTTTTTGCACTACACCGACCTGGGCCCAAAACTCCGCTCCCTGATCAAATGGTCGAACGGCGTCATCAATGGCAGCATCAACACGGCCAAACTCGATAATTTCAAGTACGAAGAAGACATCGTAAAAACCGGCAAGGTGGATCAGGTGCTCAACAAGCGCTTCCCCATCCTGGTCCAGATCCTGAAAGAACCGATTTCGACCAAAGGTCCCCGGCTTTCCTGCGAAGTGACCCTGCCTGGTCGCTACATGGTGATCTCGCCCTTTTCCGATACCGTCTCGGTGTCCAAAAAGATTGCCAACCCCGAAGAACGCAAACGCCTCCACGCGCTGGCCGAAAGCATCCGCCCCAAAAACTTCAGCCTCATCATCCGCACCGCCGCCGAAGGCCGTAAGGTGCAGGAACTACACGAGGAACTGATGCAACTGCTGGGCAAGTGGGAAGAGATTTTCAAACAATTGAAAACCGAGGCCCCGCCCGCCAAACTCCTGAGCGAACTCGACAAAACCGGCAGCGTACTGCGCGACCTCTTGACGGATAGCTTCAGCAGGGTCGTTGTAAACGATAAGGACCTGTACGCAGACATCCGCGCCTACTTGCAAAACATCAGCCCCGACCAGGTGAACATCGTGCAACTGCACAACAACTCCAAGCCCATCTTCGATGCGTACAGCGTGACCCGTCAGGTGAAGGCTGCCTTTGGCAAAACCGCCACCATGAGTTCGGGCGCCTACCTAATCATTGAAAAAACGGAGGCCATGCACGTCATCGACGTGAACAGTGGCCACAAAATCGTGAGCAATGACGTGGAACAAACCATCCTGGGCGTCAACCTGGAAGCTGCTGAGGAAATTTCGCGGCAAATCCGGCTGCGCGATATCGGCGGATTGATCGTGATTGATTTCATCGACATGAAAAACCTCGAGCACCGCAAGCAATTGAGCAAGGCGATGGAGGATTTCATGCGCAAGGACCGTTCGCAGCACACGATTTTGCCGCTGTCGAAATTTGGCCTCATGCAGATCACCCGAGAGCGCGCCCGTCCAGAGATTATGGTAAACACCGCCGAGATGTGCCCGACCTGCAATGGTACCGGACAGGTCAACGCGACCATCCTCATGACCGACGATATTGAGCGCGACCTGGAGTTCATCATGCAATCAAGGCCCAAACCGCCGCTCCACTTGCGCGTACACCCATTTTTGGAGGCCTATATCAAGAAGGGTTTCCCGAGCCGGCAAATGCGCTGGTTCATGCGTTACAACAAGTGGGTGCGCGTGACGGCCCATACCGATTACCACCTCACGGAGTACCGCTTTTTTGACGGGAATGACGATGAGATTCGGCTGAATTAGAGGTTGGTATTGCATTTTTGGAAAAAGGGGTTACAAAGAACATGGGTCATCCCGGATTTTGAGAATAGGTGCGTAGCACCCAAAACGTCGGTAGAAAGATTGGTTGTAAAGTGTTTAGGAGGTGCGTAGCACCGGAACTTGTACTCGCTTATGGCGC
>JALHPW010000359.1:0-1631 GCA_022842255.1 Saprospiraceae bacterium
GGAGTGATGGAGTGATTTTTAAAAACCGCAAATGTCATCAAATCTCCAAATCACCAGTAAACCAATCACCAATTAACCAATAACCACTACCATGCAATACGAACTAAGCTACTGGGAGAGCGAATCTTTTTACAAGGACATCGACGTGGCCGTGATTGGCAGCGGAATCGTGGGACTTGCCGCTGCGATTCACTTGAAAACACTGGACCCAACACTACGGGTAGCCATTCTCGAACGCGGCATTTTGCCCATAGGTGCCAGTACACGCAATGCGGGCTTCTCCTGTTTTGGCTCTATGACCGAACTGATCGACGACCTCGAGCATGCCAGTGAGGAACAAGTATTGGCCGTGGTGGAAAAACGTTGGCGTGGACTTCAACGACTGCGCGAACTGGTGGGTGATGAAAACCTGGATTTTAAAATGCTGGGTGGGTATGAAATGTTCACCGAAGAAGAAGAAACCATATTTCAGGAATGCCGTGAACGCATCCCGGAATTCAATGAAAAAATGGGCAAAATAACCGGCTGGGCAGAGGGCTATAAAGTGGTGGACGAACGAATTCCGGGGTTTGGTTTTGAAGGCGTGCGGCACTTGATTCTGAATCAACCAGAAGGGCAGGTCCACACCGGAAAAATGATGAACGCCCTACTCCACCGCGCCCAAGAAGCAGGTGTGAAAATATTCAATGGCTTCGCTATCAAGCAATTGGAAGACAGTTCGCAAGGGGTAGCAATCGAAACGGAATTTGGTTGGACGCTTCGTGTGCCCAAGGTCTTGGTGGCCGTAAACGGATTTGCCCGCAAACTCCTCAACATGGAAAACGTGCAACCTGCCCGCAACCAGGTATTGATCACGCAGCCCATTCCAAACCTAAAAGTAGAAGGCTGTTTTCACTACGACCGAGGCTATTTTTACTTCCGAAACATTGACGGACGCATCCTGCTCGGCGGTGGGCGAAACCTGGATTTGGAACGGGAACAAACCGAAACATTTGGCCCCAATGAGTTGATACGCAACGCATTGACTCAACTCCTGCATACTGTGATTTGCCCCAATCAGTCCGTGGAAATTGATTCCTGGTGGACCGGCATTCTAGGGCTAGGCCCCGTCAAAAAGCCCATTGTAGAAAAAATCTCCCCCAACGTCACCGTAGCCGTACGCCTCAGCGGCATGGGCGTCGCTATTGGGACTTTGGTGGGACAGGAGGGAGCTTGTTTAACTATGATGTATGATGTATGATGTATAAGCTCCCTGAATCACATTCGGCTATACATCATAGTTCATACATCATACATCATAGTTACTTCTTAAGCCCAATCTCCCGAAGACGCTCATCCAAATACTCGCCGGCGGTGATTGGTTCGTATTGGAGAGGGTTGTCGGCGGTAACACAAGACTCCAAGCAGCTTAGGTCCATGTTGCTGACGGGGTGCAGGAAGAAGGGAATGCTGAGACGGGGCAGGTGCCATTCTTCCCGGGGCGGATTGACTACGCGGTGGGTGGTGCTTTTGAGGTAATTGTTTGTGAGGCGTTGCAGCATATCGCCTACATTGATGACAATCTCATCGATTTCGGGCAGCACATTGACCCATTGGTTTTCTGTATTCAACACCTGCAAACCACCGGCGCT
>JALHPW010000359.1:1641-5755 GCA_022842255.1 Saprospiraceae bacterium
CCGGCGCTGGCACCAACCAACAGGGTTATCAAATTGATGTCTTCGTGTTGTTCGGCGCGAATGGCGCTGGCTGGCTCTTCTGTGATGGGCGGATAGTGGATACTGCGGAGGATAGAGTTCCCGGCCGTGATTTGCTTTTGAAAATAATCGTTGGGCAATTCCAAATGGATGGCAATGGCTTCCAACAATTGTCCACCCGTTTTTTCAAAGGTCTGGTAGAGTTCTTTTCCCAGTTTTGACAGCTCAGGAATTTCAGCAACCTGGACATTGTCAGGGTATTGTGATTTCAAAGGATGTTCGGCGGACACCTCTTGCCCAATCTGAAAAAACTCCTTCAGGTCAGCCACTTTGGATTGTTTGGCGTGTTCCTTGCCAAAGGAGGTGTAGCCACGCTGACCAGCCAAACCAGCCACTTCATACGTACGTTTAGCAGCCTCTGGAAGGGCAAAAAAGGCTTTTGAAGCGCCATAAAAGCCTTCTACAAGTGACTTTGGGATGCCGTGGTTGGCAACGGCGACAAAACCCACTTCGTGAAAAGCAGCACCGAGCTGGCGCACAAAAGTTTCGCGTTGGTTCGCATCGCCTTTGGTAAACAGGGAGAGATCTACGGTTGGGATACCTTTTGCTGTCATAGTAGTTGAGATGTTTATACTGTGATTAAAATGATTTTGATGATTTGAGTGATTGAAACACCTTGATTTTTAATTGATAATAAAAACTCAATCCTCAAAACCACTTTGCGTTGGCTATAGATGGCAATTTGGGGATTTGTTGCTTGGGCAAATTTCTAAAATATCGGGAAAAATAGCGCATCAAAATGGATGAGGCTGTATGTTTGTCAGCATTGGACTTTCATTCCTTATTCCCTTGACCGATTAAAATGCTCCTTTTCCATGCGCAAAGCCCTACCCTTCCTACTCCTCCTGACCCTTCAAACCACCTTCGCCCAATCTTTCAAAGTCATAGGTTACCTACCCTATTACCGTTTCAGTTGGGTAAATGACATTGAATTTGAACGGCTTACACACGTCAACATCGCCTTTGCCAATCCCGATGCCGACGGCAACCTTTCCGTGGAAGCCACCAACATCGCTCCAGTGGTCACCAAAGCACACCAAAACGGCTGTAAAGTATTCATTTCCCTGGCAGGTGGTTACCTCACGCCCACCCATGAGGCCAACTGGAACAACCTCTGTTTGCCCGCCAATCGACCAGCCTTTATCCAAAAAATCGTGCAATACGTGCAGGCAAACAACCTGGACGGGGTGGATGTTGACCTGGAATGGCAATATGTCGAAACCTGGTACAGTCCTTTTGTACTGGAACTAAAAGCTGCCCTTGCCCCGCTCAATATCCCGCTCACCGCCGCGCTTCCTGGCAATTACCGTTACCCACAAATCACCGCCTCCGCTTTAGCGGCCTATGATTGGATCAATATGATGATCTATGACCTGCGCGGACCTTGGGACCCCACCAATCCCGGACAACATTCGCCCTACGATTGGGCGGAAGATTGTGTGGATTATTGGTTGAACCAGGGGGTTCCAAGTCAAAAACTGACACTCGGCGTGCCGTTTTATGGCTACGACTTTGGGGTAAACCCCGTAGCCTCCTTCAACTACCGCGGCATTGTCAATCAGGACCCTGCCAATGCATATTTGGACAACGTAGGCCAAAAATGGTGGAATGGGATCCCGACTATTCAGGCCAAAACCGAACTCGCGCTCGATGCAGTGGCGGGCATCATGATTTGGGAAATTGGGCAGGATGCCTTTGGAGCGAATATCCAGTATTCCCTGCTACGCGCCATAGATGAAATCGTGGATGCGGCCAGCGTGGGGGTTTCAGCAATCAACCCGATGGCTTTGCGGGTGTATCCCAATCCTGTTCGGGAACGGCTTTCCTTGCAATTGCCTGATAATGAGTCTTATCGGGTGGTTATTTCCGACATGAGTGGCAGAATTGTAGTGGAAAGCAATGAGACGCAAACAATAAACGTCCAAGAATTTCCTGCGGGGATGTACACGATTTCGGTGTATTCGGAAGCGGGTCTTCGGACCGGGAAATTTATCAAAATTTAGCCTGGGATTATTTTTGACCCCAGCTCAGAATCCGGTATTGCTGTGGATTTTGTGCCACTAATTGCACGAATTTACACTAAACAGGGCTCTAATTCGTGTAAATTCGTGCAATTAGTGGCACAAAAATAAGAAGCAAAAACATTAGTGGCTACTCCACCACCACCAAATACTTGTTCTTCTTCCCGTTTTCAACCATCAAAAACTTGCCGTGCAGTAAATCCGATGGATTCACAATCACACCCAAATCTGCAATTTTCTGCTTGTTGATGGAAATGGTATTGGCCTGAATGGCGCGTTTTGCTTCGCTCCGGCTTTCGAGGATACCCGTTGTTTCTGAGAGAAAATCAAGAATATTCAGGCCGTTTTGAATGCTGGAAAGTCCAATTTTAGGCGCCGGGATTTCTTCAGCCACCTGTGCCAAAGTATCTGTATCCAAGCTGCGCAGGGTCTCGGCATCTGCTTTTGAATCAAACAGCAGTTTAGACACCGCCAACACCGATTCATACGCCGCTTGTCCGTGGATACGAACCGTAAGCTCTTCCGCAAAAATACGTTTGACCTCCTGCGCGGTTTGTCGGGCTTCCAGATTTTCGATCTCCTCCTGATTCTTCAAGGAAAAATAGCGCAAGAATTTGGGCAAATCCCGGTCATCGGCATTGAGCCAGAACTGGTAGAATTTGTACGGGGAAGTCAGTTTCGGATCCAGCCAAATATTGCCCGACTCACTTTTGCCGAACTTTGAGCCATCCGCTTTGGTCAGCAAAGGCGTCGTCACCGCATATACCTTGGACTCGTCGATTTTGCGCGCCAATTCCACCCCGGCCGTGATGTTGCCAAACTGATCGGAGCCACCCATCTGCACCGTGATGCCGTGTTCGCGATGTAGCAGCACAAAATCGTAGCCTTGCAACAACTGGTAACTGAACTCCGTGAAGGATATACCCGTCTCGCCCTCGATACGCCGTTTGACGCTTTCCTTCGACATCATGTAATTGACTGTCAAGTACTTACCTACATCGCGCAGGAAGTCCAGCACATTCATGTTTTTGTAAAAATCGTAGTTGTTCACCAACAGCGCATGGTTGGGCGTTGTCGGGTTGAAGTCCAACAAACGTTTGGCTTGTTCCACCTGATGGGCCATGTTGCCATCCAGCTCCTCAAAACTTTTCAAATCACGTTCCTTGTCCTTTCCGCTGGGATCGCCAATGCGGCCCGTAGCGCCTCCCATGAGTACAACGGGTTGATGCCCAGCCCTTTGGAGAAAGGTGAGCAGCATAATTTGGACGTAATTGCCAATCGTCAAAGAAGGCGCGGTGGGGTCAAAACCGATGTAGGCCCGCACCGTTCCCTTGTTAAAATGTTCTTCCACCCCCGGGGTGAAGTCGTGGATAAGACCGCGCCAGCGGAGCTCCTCTAAAAAGTTGTGATTGGCTGCCATATTTTATTTTGGATTGGAACTGATTTGGGTCGGGCGGCAAAATTAAGATTTGTCTGGCAATCTTGTACACTGGAATGCTATTCCGCTTGCAAGAGCGGAACAGCGTTCCGGTTGCAAGAGCGGAACAGCGTTCCGGTTGCAAGAGCGGAACAGCGTTCCGGTTGCAAGAGCGGAACAGCGTTTCGGTTACAAGAGCGGAACAGCGTTCCGGTTGCAAGAGCGGAACAGCGTTCCGGTTGCAAGAGCGGAACAGCGTTCCGGTTGCAAGAGCGGAACAGCGTTTCGGTTACAAGAGCGGAACAGCGTTCCGCTATACAGCCCAATCCACGCCCTTTCGCAACCAAGCCAAGGTTACGGCTTCTGGACTCCCTGGTTCTGGTTGGATATTGTAGCCCCACTGCGCGGTGGGGGGCATGGACATCAGGATGCTTTCCGTGCGCCCATTGGTTTCCAGCCCAAATTTGGTGCCGCGGTCCCAAACCAGGTTGAACTCCACGTAACGCCCCCGTCGTAGCATTTGCCAACGTTTTTCGCGCTCCCCGTGCGTTCGTGGCACAGCGCGTTGGAGCAGTTCCATGTAGGTCGGTGCAAAGGT
>JALHPW010000360.1 GCA_022842255.1 Saprospiraceae bacterium
CAGGTCGGCCTCGATTTGGTTGTACACCAGATCTTTGGATTGCCGTGTTTGCGAGTAATACTCATCCCCTTGCAAAGTCTTGGTTATGAGCGGCAAATCGCCAAACCATTGTACCAAGAGGAAATAACTGTAAGCCCGCAAAAACTTGCATTCCCCAATCAGGCGGTCGCGCAACACCGCATCCATTTCCACATTTGGGATGCTTTCAATGGCCACGTTTGCTCGCGCGATGGCACGATAGTAGCCCCTGTACACGGGCGAAACATAGGGATTAGTAGCGTCCAATGTGAAATTATCCAAGTCGCTGATCAAAGGGGCATCGTTGGCCGTGGAGCCCTTGTCAGCATCGTCGCTCAGCACATCGGTACAGGCGAGATATGGAAGTGCAATGCAATCGAATATGCGAAATTGTTCATACACCGCGTTGGTTGCCTCCACGGCGTGTGCTTCCGTTTGAAAAAACTCTTCAAAGGTCAATCGACCGGGCGGCCTTCTGTCCAAAAAATCCTTTTGGCAATTGGTAGCAGTAAACAGCAAAAATGCTGCGGCGATGAGTGATTTGAATGAAGTGCTCATACACGCTTATTTTTTAAAATTTGAATTGTATGCTGTGATTAAAGTGATTTTGATGATTTGAGTGATTGAAACTCCTGATTTTTAGGTGATTACAAAACTCTAATTTTCAAAATCACTTTGCGTTGACTATAAAATAGGCAGTTCACCCTAAACCGTGAACCCTAAACCGTCCACCGTAAACCGTCCACCTAAAACATAACATCCACCCCAAACAGCATGGTTTTGGCCATCGGATAGTTCAAATAATCCAAACCAGCCCTGAACACACTGTCGTTGGGGAATTCAGGGGTAAAACCAGAATAAGCCTGTTTGGTCCACAAATTGGTACCACTTGCATAAAAGCGAACACGGTCCATCCCAACTTTGGTCAACCAGCGTTTGGGCAAAGAGTACCCCAATACCACACTTCTAAGGCGGAAAAACGCCCCGTCCTCTACCAGAAAATCGGACATCCGGTAGTTGTGCCCGCCATTCGTTACCCTGGGCACGGAATTGCTGGTGCCTTCGCCCGTCCAACGGCCCTCATACCAAAGCGTTTCCCAGTTGGGCGTATCGAAACGTGCTACAGCCTTTGCATTCACCACTTTATTGCCTTTCACCCCGAAGAAGTCAAAGGCGCAATCAATGCCGTAGGCTTCCAGTCCAAAGTTCAGCCCATAAATCATTTTTGGGATTGGGCTTCCAAGATAGGTGCGGTCCATGCCGTTGAGTACGCCATCTCCGTTGAGGTCGGCAAACCGGAAATCACCGGGTTTCTCTGCTCCAAATTTAGGAGAACTATCGATTTCTTCCTGGTTTTGAAAAACACCCGCCACTTGATAACCATAAAAAGCCCCAATTGGTTGGCCCACAATGGTTCGGGTAGCAAAATCGCCCTGTGCCAAACGAGCCTCAAAAATTTCGGATTTTCCTTCGTTCAGTTTTAATACCGTGTTTTGGATGGGCGATAGCGTCATGCCCACATTGTAGGTGAGCTTGGACCTGGTTTCACGCCAAAGGAAGGTAAAGTCCCAACCCTTGTTTTCTACCTGGGCCGCATTGACAAATGGGTTGCTGGCTGAACCGACGTAGTCCGGAATAGGCAAATCGCCCAAAATATCATAGGTAAAACGACGAAACCAGTCGATTTCCGCACTGAACTTGCCCTTAAACAGGCTAAATTCGAGACCAACATCGGTTTGTTCAGTGGTTTCCCAACGAACATCTGCATTGGCATAATTGATCAGTGTGGCGCCATCCTGGATCGTGTCGTTAAAAGATCCATACAAGTTCGGCGTAATAATACCCAGCGAAGGATAATCCTGAATTTTGTCATTACCGGTTACCCCCCAAGAGGCGCGCAGTTTCAAGCGGTCAAAAAATTTGAACCCACGCATAAAGGGCTCCTGCGATACATTCCAACCCGCTGCCACCGAAGGGAAATAGCCCCAGCGGTTTGATTTGGAAAAGCGCGAAGAACCATCTGAACGCAGCGAAGCTGTGAGCAGGTAACGGTCAAAAAACGTTGCATTCACCCTGCCGAGAAAACTCATCATGGCCCATTCCGTGATTTGCTCCCCTTCGATTGGGTTCAAGGTCCCGTTGGTCGTATTCCTTTTTTTGTACGAATATTCTTGCGCTGTTTGGCCTACGAGGGCGTTCAAACGCAGATTGTCAAATTGCTTGTCATACACCAAGGTGTTTTCCCAAAGCCAAACCCGGCGAGCAGTGGAATCCCGGATGGTGCGCTCCTGGTTGTTCAACTGAGAGGACGACACCATGAAAATTGGCTCGAAGGAATAGAAATAATCGTCGCGGCGGTCAAAACCATAATTCGTGCGGAGCGTGAAGTTTTTGAGGAAGGTCCAGTTGGCATACACCGTACCCACCCAGCGGTTTATGCGATTGTACTGGTCGTTTTTGTAGAACAAATCGGCCGCAGGGTTGCCGATAGATTGTCCAAAGAAGGTAGGGTCAGTAAAATCGCCCGTGCTGTCGCGTTCAGCAAACACGGGAGGAATCCGGTACAAACCACCGATGACCCCACCGCCTACGCTGTTGAGTTTTCCAAAGGAATTGGCCAAATTAGTGCCCACACGAAGGGTTTTCAGGATTGGGTATTCCAGATTCAAGCGACTGGTGTACCGACGGAAACCAGTTTCTTTGACAATGCCTTGTTGGTCGAAAACGTTGCCAGAAAGGCTATAGTTGAGTTTTTTCCAGATGCCGCTCATGCCCAACTGTACACTGGCAATGGGCGCGTCATGAAAAATCACGTCCTGCCAATCCGTCCCAACGCCCAAAGATTCCGGGTCGGCGAAATAGTTGTTGTTATTCAATTCGTTGTACATCTGGGCAAACTGGGAGGCGTTCGCAAGGGGCAGTTTTTTGGCAATCTGCTGCGTTCCGTAATAGGAGTTGAGGGTAAATGCCGCCTTCCGGTCTGAAATGCCGCGTTTGGTCGTGATGATGATAACCCCGTTTGCACCGCGATTCCCGTAAATAGCGGTAGAAGAAGCATCTTTCAACACTTCAATACTTTCCACGTCCTGCGGGTTGAGGAACGAAATGTCGTCGAGCAACATCCCGTCCACCACATAAAGTGGGCTGGCATTGTTCAGGGTCCCTGTACCGCGGATTCGAATGGTAGCGCCCTGACCAGGCTCGCCACTCGCAGGCGATACGTATAAACCCGCAACTTTGCCTTGCAGGGCCTGCTCCACAGAAGCAGTTGGGACACGTCCAAGTTCTTTTGCTTTCACCGTACCCACGGCACCGGTGAGGTCGCTTTTACGCTGAACACCATAACCAACCACCACGATTTCTTCCAGGATGTCGTTGTCTTCACCAAGCTGGACGTCCACCGCAGCACGGCCTTCCAGTGCGATTTCTTGGGATGCATAGCCCGTATAGTTCACTACCAAGGTGGCATTCAGGTCTTTGACACTGAGTGAAAATTTGCCTTCCACATCGGTAATGGCACCATTGGAGCTACCTTTCTCCAACACGGTGGCCCCGATCAAGGCATCTCCATTTGCCTTATCGGTTATCTTTCCCGTGACTCGGGTTTGGGCAAAGGCTGTACTTGCCAGCAGGCAAATCAGCAGCCCCAACAAATTGATTTTTTTGTAAAACTGCTTCATAATGAATGGTTTGTATTGTTTGTCGGATGGAATAAACTTCAAATATTACGACTATCGAAACCTCGCAGGTTTTCAAAACATACGAGGTTTCGATAGTCTTTTACAACTTCACCTTCACCTTTTTTACCTCGACCGAGTTCCCACCCACCATAATTTCAAACTCGCCCGGCTCGGTGCCAAACGTCATGTCGCGGCGGTAAAAACTCAAATCTTTTTCTGTGAGGGTAAATGTCAATTGCTTCGATTCGCCGGGCATCAGGAAGACTTTTTGGAATCCCTTCAATTCCTTCACGGGGCGGGTTGCCGAGCCAACGAGGTCGCGCACGTAGAGTTGGGCCACCTCATCCCCTGGCACTTTACCGGTGTTTTTCAAAGTGGTCGTTATGGTGAACAAGGTGCGACCAGCATCTGGCGGCGACTTGAAACTGGCATCCCCATTCTTTTCCGCTTTTGGGTCGCCATATTCGAAGGTGGTATAACTCAATCCAAAACCAAAGGGCCACTGTGGGCTGTTGGCTTCATCGATGTATTTGCTTGTCCACTTTGAGTTTGGGTCGAAAGGCCGGCCTGTGCTTTTTTCATTGTAAAAAATCGGCACCTGCCCCACGGAGCGCGGGAAGGTCATGGGTAGTTTGCCCGAAGGATTGTGCAACCCGTACAACACATCTGAAATGGCGTAGCCCGATGCTGTACCGAGCCACCAGGCTTCGAGGATTGCCGTGGCTTTTTCGGCAATTTGCGGGATGGCGAGCGGCCGACCGTTCATCAAAACTACTACTACGGGTTTGCCGGTTTTGCAAAGCTCCAGTACCAATTCTTCCTGTACGCCCGGCAGCGTGATGTCGGTCCGTGCAGCGGCCTCCCCGCTCATCATGGCTTTTTCGCCCACAGCCACTACGATAACGTCCGACTGTTCGGCGGCACGGAGGGCTTCGGCAAAGCCGGATTTATCGGTGCCTTCAAGGTCGCAGCCTTTGGCAAAAATGATTTTGCCTTGAGGGAGCAGTACCTTTTTCCCGTCTTCCATGGAGTATTGCGGGATGCCCAGTGCATCTGTCAAACTCTTGCAGTCGTTCGCGTTTCCTGCGCCGTTCCAGTTGCCCATCAGCTCGCTTTTGTTGTCAGCCAGCGGGCCAATCAGTGCGATGTTTTGGGAGCGTTTCAAGGGCAAAGCCTTTTGTTCGTTTTTCAACAAGACGATAGACCGGCGCGACATTTCGCGGGCGGCAACTTGGTTTGGCAAACTGAAAAGGGTGGCTTTTTCGCGCTCGGCGTTGCAGAACTTGTAGGGGTCTTCAAACAGGCCCAATTCGAATTTCAAACGCAGTACACGGCGTACCCCTTCGTCAATCTGGGCCTGGTTGACTTTCCCTTCTTGCAAAGATTGCTTCAAAAAACGTTGATATACAGCCCCTTGCATATCCATGTCCACACCAGCATTGAGTGCCAATTCTCCTGCTTCCTTTTCGTCAGCCACCACGCCATGGCTCACCATCTCATTGATGCTGGTGTAATCCGTGACGACAAAACCTTCAAATCCCCATTCCTTACGCAAGATATTGTCTAACAAGAACTTATTGCCTGTGGCGGGTACCCCGTCGTAGTCGTTGAAGGAGGTCATTACGGTTGCGGCGCCAGCGCGAACGGCCGCCTCGTAAGGGGGCAGGTAGAACTCCCGAAAGTAGCGCTCGCTCATATCCACGGTGTTGTAATCCCTTCCGGCAATGGGCGCCCCGTAGCCCGCAAAGTGCTTCACACAGGCGAGCATGGCGTCGGGGTCGCCAATCTTTTTGCCTTGTATACCACGTACCCGAGCTTCAGCGATTCGACTGCCGAGGTATGGGTCTTCCCCTGCACCTTCCATCACCCGACCCCAACGTGGGTCGCGACCAATATCCACCATTGGGGCATAGGTCCAGTTCAGGCCTGCCGCACTGGCTTCGGCGGCAGATACCCGGGCAGATTTTTCGATGGCTTCCAAATCCCAACTGGCGGCCTCGCCGAGCGGAATCGGGAAAATGGTTTTGTAGCCGTGAATCACG
>JALHPW010000361.1 GCA_022842255.1 Saprospiraceae bacterium
CTGGATGAGCCAGTGGTCGGACTGTTGAAAAAAATAGAGATTCCGGTGTTGATCCTGTGGGGCGAGCAGGACTATCTCATTCGCCCAGAGCAAGCCCGGATTGCGGGTAAACTCATTCCGGAGAACAACATTCAAACTTTTTCGCCCTGCGGACATCTCCTGCAATGGGAATGTGCCCCGGAAATCAATGCGGCCATTGCCCAATTCGTTTGTCCCCAAAACCAGGGGGCCGACCCTCCTCCAATCGCGCTCATCCAGGCCGATCAGCGGGCCTGTATCGCGCCTTGCACCCTTCAGTGCCTCAATAAATCTATCAACGCGGATCAGTATGTCTGGATGGTCAACGACAAAGTGGTGAGCCGTGAAAAAGACCTCGTATTTACCCTCAAAAAAGCGGAAGGATACCGGATAACCCTGATTGCTAAAAAAGGAAACCAATCAGACAGGATGGAAATAACGCTGCGTGGTATGGGCGAATGAGGGGTGCGAAGCCAAGGCAAACACAGGAGCAATTGCCTTAAAAAGCCGCAGCGCTGCGAAAAAGCGTAATTTCCTGCATGTCAGGAAGTTGCGCTTTTTTGTTTCTATACGCGCCACACGAATTTTGGGGGAAACCAGCCGCAGCGCGGCGAAACGTCTGTAGCAGGCAATTCAGGCAACATGAACGGAGGTGCATCGCACCGGAACAATCCTGGTGATGTTACGGTGCGATGCACCTCCATGTGAATTCCTGCCATTTTGCTACAGACGCTTCGCCGCGCTGCGGCTAAAATTGCTCTTCAATGATTGTGTGTCTGCCCTGCGGGGGAGGAGCTTGCAGGGCAAACGCATGATAACTGAAGTGGAAAATATGAGAAAAGAAGCGTTTTTTTGATTGACGATTAATAGATTACACGATTGTTGATTTTTGAAGGAGGAGATTGACGATTGGTTGAATTTTTGATTGTTGATGTTTGTAAATCTCTCGAAATCAATTTTTTAATTAAAAATACCTAATTTTTCCCAGACTTCTAGGCGGGCTAAATGGGGTATCTCACTACTTCAAAAATCATCAATCAAATATTCATCCAATCGTCAATCTATTCCTTCAAAAATCAACAATCATGTAATAGTCATTCGTCAATCCATAAATTACCGCATTCCACACCTAAAATCTTTGAAATGCCCTCCTACCGCCAGCCTCCACCCAATGCCCGATACAGGTTAACCTTCGCGTCCAACTGTCTCTTCTTGATCTCGATTACCTCCATTTTGGATTCCAATGCCTCTCTTTGGGTCAATAACACTTCGGCATAATCCGCTCGCGCCGAATTGAACAAGGTATTGGCGATGCGCGTAGATTCGTTCAGGATCTCTACCTCCTTGGTTTTGAGTGCATAACTTTTATTGAAGTTTTCCAACTTGGAAAGCTGATTCAGCACATCCACATAAGCATTCAGGATAGATTGTTCATATTTGTAAACAGCCTGCACCTGCTGCGCACTGGCATTGTTGAACTGGGCATAAATGGCGTTTTTATTGATGAGTGGAGCCATCATATCGCCGGCCAGGTTAAACAAAATAGAATGTGGGTTCAGTAGGTACAGGGGGTTGAATGCCTGTAACCCGAGGTCTGCCTGAATATCCAGCGAAGGCAGGAAATTGGCCCGCGCCACCTGGACATCCAGTTTGGCGGCCGACAATTCCAATTCCGCCTGCCGAATATCCGGACGGTTGAGCAGCAGCTGGGATGGGACGCCTACGGCAAACGAATCTACCGCCAAACCCAAAAACCGATCCACGTTTCGGTTGATGGGCCGGGGCATGCTGCCGCTGAGAAAGTGGAGGCGGTTTTCGGTCTCAACAATCTGCTGTCGGATGGAATATTGGAGGTTTTGGGTGTTGAGCAATTGGGCTTCAAACCGGTTGACGGCCAACTGGGTTACCCTGGCTGCAGATTTCTGCTGTTGTACTACATTCAATGCACTGGATTGAATTTCAATGTTTTGATCGATAATCTTCAGCAAATTATCCAAAGCCAAAAGCTCATAATACGAGTCCGCAATTTCAGCGATCAAATTGGTGGTCATGAAGTTTTTGCCTTCCGTACTGGCCAGGTATCGCATCACCGCAGCTTTCTTGGCATTGCGCAGTTTTTTCCAGATGTCCAATTCCCAAGAGGCCGAAAGCCCAAGGCCAAAATCCTGCAAGGGCTCCGGAAAGGCCTTGCCTGGCTTGACCTCGAGTTGCTCTTCCAGCGCCCCAAACCGGGTGTAACGCCCTGGTTTTTCGGTGGCAATGCCAGCGCCCATGTTCACGAACGGCAGGTATTCCCCTTTGCGGGCCCGAACCTCGTTTTTACTGATTTCTATTTCCTGAAGCAGGATGTTCAGTTCCTGATTGTGCACCAAGGCGGTATCGATCAAAGCCACCAGGTTGCTGTCGGCAAAATAGGTCCTCCAGTTTTGCTCGGCAATATTCGTGTTGTCGACCTTGCGATTGCTGAAAGTCTCAGGAACCGATTTTTGCTCCTGTTTCAGGACTACTTTGGGCGCCTTGCAAGCCCCGAACGACCCTAGTATAAGCATAGCCCCAAGCAGGAGGCGGATTGATTTATTGTCCATTTCTGTTCTTTTTCCGATTAACGATTTTTAAGAGTACGTTCAGTTTTTGAATCTTTTTGAGCAGGGAAGCTTCTGAATCGCTTTCCACAAAATCCTCGGTGAGCGGATTTTGGTCTTCGTCCTGAATCAGCTTTTTGCCCTCCGAGAGTTTTCCAAAAACATAGTAAAGCCCGGGCACTACGATGACCCCGAAGATGGTACCAAGCAACATACCTCCGAGCGACGAAGCGCCAATGGTCCGGTTGCCCACCGCACCGGCCCCGGTGGCCCTTACCAGCGGAACCAAGCCGGCAATGAAGGCAAAAGAGGTCATCAAAATCGGCCTGAACCTCGTTTTGGCGCCTTCTACGGCCGCCTCGACCAGGGTAGCGCCCTGATTGTGCTTCTGAATGGCAAACTCAACAATCAACACGGCGTTTTTACCCAACAGGCCCACCAACATGATCATGCCAATCTGGGCATAGATGTCGTTGTTCAATCCCATGAGTTTCAACAACAAATAAGACCCGAAAATACCGGCGGGCAAAGAGAGCAAAACAGCAAACGGAATGAGGAAACTCTCGTACTGTGAGGCCAGCACCAGATACACGAAAATAAACACGATGATGAACACATACAACGCTTCGTTGCCCCTGTTGGCCTCATCATACGAAAGACCTTCCCAGGCAATATCGTATCCGTTGGGCAGGGTTTCGCGGGCCACTTCCCGGATGGCCTCAATGGCTTCGCCGGTGGTGTAGCCCTGGGTGGGCACCCCCCTGATGGCCGAGGAGGTGTAAAGGTTAAAGCGGGTAATTTCGTTCGGCCCCTGCGTCTTGAGGAGTGTAGCAAAGGCAGAATAAGGCACCATCTCATCCCGGTTGTTTTTGACGTAGAGGTTCAGGATGTCTGAAGGCAAACGGCGGTATTCCGGACTGGCCTGGGTGTACACTTTATAGAAAGCGTTGAAACGCGTGAAACCTTGTTCGTAGGTACTGCCAATCAAGATGTTCAGGTTTTCCATAGCCGTTGCAATGGAAATGCCCTTTTGCATGGCTTTTTCATTGTCGATCTGAATCTCAAATTGCGGGTAATTGGCAGCATAGAAAGAGAACAAGCCGGAAAGCTCTTTCCGTTTTTTCAAGGCTTCCATGAATTCGGTATTGATCCGGTCAAGTTCCTGATAATCAATGGTGCTGTTTTTATCCAGCAAGCGCAGGGAAAAACCATCGGAAGAGCCGTAACCAGGCACCGCAGGTGGCTCGAAGTATTCTACCACGGCCCCCAGGTCTTTGGTTTTCTCTTCCAATTCCTCAATCACTTCTTTGGCGGAATGTTGGCGGTGTTCCCAGTCTTTCAGGTTGATAAGGCAGGTGCCCGCGTTGGAGCCCCGACCTTCGGTGAGGATCTCGTAACCCGCCAGGGAGGTTACCGATTGGATGTCTTCAATTTCCTCCGCAATTTTCTGCAGCTGCTCTGATACCTCATTGGTGCGTTCCAGGGTACTGCCCGGGGGCGTTTGTACGATGGCATAGATTTGTCCCTGGTCTTCGTTGGGGATGAAGCCGGTTGGGAGCGATTCGTTGATTTTGAAAATGCCAAAACCAAAAGCCAGGAGCATCCCGAAGGTGATGAGTCGCCTGTTCACAATCAGCCGGATCAGCCCGGTGTATTTGTAGGTGACCCGTTCAAAACTCCGGTTGAACCAGGCTATAAACCGGTCAATCGGCGATCGTTTTCTCAATTTGCCGTTGTGCGGGTTTCGCAAGATCATGGCACAAAGCACCGGGGTCAGGGTGAGCGCCACCACGCCGGAAAGGACAATGGAACTGGCCATGGTGATGGAAAACTGCCGGTAAAACACCCCCACGGGACCGGTCATGAAGGCAATGGGCACAAACACCGCAGTCATGATCAGGGTGATGGCGATTACCGCGCCGCTGATCTCGCCCAACACTTTCTGGACCGCCTGATAGGGCGATAAAAATTCAGCCTCCATCTTGGCGTGCACGGCCTCTACCACCACGATGGCGTTGTCGACCACAATACCAATGGCCAAAACGAGGGCAAAAAGGGTAATCAGGTTGATCGTAAGGCCAAACAACTGCATGAACACAAAGGCGCCCACCAGCGATACCGGCACCGCAATGATGGGAATGAGGGTGGAACGCCAATCACCCAGAAACAGGAATACCACCAATGCAACCAGGATAAAAGCCTCCAAAAGGGTGTGCATCACCTTGTCGATCGAGGCATCTACGAATTTGGAGACATCGTAGTTGATTTCGAGTTCCATGCCCGGCGGGAAATCCTTTTTCAGCTCTTCCAGTTTTTCTTTGGATTTGGCAATCACCTCACTGGCATTGGTGCCGAAGTTTTGCTTCAATACGATGGAAGCCGAGGCATACCCGTCTTTGTTGGAATAAATGTCGAAGAATTCGCTGCCCAGTTCAACCTCTGCCAACTCTTTCAAACGCAGGATTTCGCCTTCCGGATTGGCTCGAATAATGATGTTTTCGTATTCCTCCGGTTTGTTGAACCGGCCTTTATAGGAAAGGGTGAACTCCAGGGATTGGGCCTGTTTACCCGAGGCTTGCCCCAAACGTCCCGGCCTACCAATGATGCTTTGCTCTTCCATGGCCTTCATCACTTCTTCGGTCGATACATTGTAGGCCCGCATCCGGTCGGGCTTGAGCCAAACACGCATGGCATAGGTACGGCTCCCCAGGATTTGGGCCCGGCCCATGCCTTTGATGCGTTGCAATTCAGGGATGATGTGCACGCTTGCGTAGTTGTACAGAAATTTTTCGTCGGCGTTTTTGTCCGTGCTGTACAGGTTCACGTACATCAACATACTGGGTTGTATAGGCGTGATGATGATCCCTTCCCGCTGCACCAAGGGCGGCAGGTTGTTCATGATGGCATCTACCCGGGTCTTTACGTTCACCACCGCCGCATTGGGGTCGGTGCCGGGCTCGAATACGATCTGAATGGTGGCCTCGCCCGCACTGGTGGCGTCGGAGGTCAGGTAGAGCATGCCTTGTACCCCATTGATGGCGCGTTCCAGGGGGATCAAGGTGGATTCCACCAAGACCTGTGCGCTGGCGCCCGGGTAGGCGATGAAGATGTAGATCGGAAGAGCA
>JALHPW010000362.1:0-571 GCA_022842255.1 Saprospiraceae bacterium
TTGGCGATGCGACGGTGAATGCCGAACGGGTAGCATTGGGACTGGAACAGTTCATGCTTTCCATGGTGTCCAGCAATTCGAAATACGACCAATCGCTTCGGAACACCGCAACTTTATCTGAAGCAGAAATGCGGGGCCAGGTTTTGTTTTTCACAGAGTTTGACCCATTTAATGGTCAAAAAGGGGCGGAATGCTTCCATTGTCATGCAGGACACAATTTCACGAACGATGAATTTATGAATAACGGCCTGGATACCGATGCCGGGATGACAGATGAGGGGCGTTCCAAAGTGACCAACCAAGCAGCCGATAGGGGACGGTTCAAAGTGCCGAGTTTGCGCAATATAGCCCTCACCCCTCCCTACATGCACGATGGTCGATTTGCCACCCTGGAAGAAGTGGTGGAACACTACAACACCGGGGTGAAAAACTCCAGTACCGTTGAGTTCATCCTACAATACAACCTGCAACCAGGTGGGCTTCAACTCTCGGCGCAGGACAAGTCGGATCTGGTAGCTTTTTTAAAAACGCTGAGCGACCCCGATTTTTTGACGAACAAAGCTTACTCAAA
>JALHPW010000362.1:581-5723 GCA_022842255.1 Saprospiraceae bacterium
GAGGCCACAAACGCAATGATTTTGTTGCTTTTTATGGCTTTGGTTAGGCAAGGGCAAACATGGATACCAACGCCTGACACGCTTTCAGGCAATGCTATCGACTGGACGCTTAAAACAGGCAGTTGTCCGTTTTTTCCCGAAACACAAACAGCCACAATGGGTTACAACGGAGACAAGGCTTGTGGAAACCGATTTGGGCATTTACGTGAAACCCTGGTTGGTAGTCCAAACAACTTCTAAAACTACCTAACTTGCATTCAAATTGGCTCAACTGAAGCCTTGACAGGATACCCAAGGACGCACTCCATAATGGAGGTGTTTCACTTTTTTCGGATCCAATTGTTTGGCGGCCCCAAAACAACCAAAGATAACCAATCCTAACTATGAAACTCAATTTACTACTGCTCCTAGCACTCCCGCTTGTGCTCCCCGCTCAGACTACCGTCATCTGGGGCGATTCCATCCCGGTTGTATCCACCACCCTGCCCGTCACCGCGCCACGGGTGGTCTTGCTGGCCGATGGTACGCCCTTGGTAACTTGGGGCACGAGTAGCAGTAGCACTTCTCAAATCTGGACGTCCCGATATGAGAATGGGACTTTCACAACACCGGTTGCCGTAGTGCCCAGCCCGCTCAAACCCGCTCTATTCGGCTTTGGCGGTTACGATGTGGCGGTGTCCGATAGTCTGGTATTTATCGTATTTGAGCAGTTGCAGGATGGGATTTGGCTCACCAAATCAGCCGATGGTGGATTGAGTTTTTCCTATCCCATCCAGGTGCAGGAAGCCGTTTCCGGTGGTTATGTCACGATTTCTTCGATAGTGGTGGATGGAACGGGCAACCCCGTTATCAGCTATATCCGCGAAGGTTCCGGGGCCATTTACCAAATACGCCGCTCCCCGGATGGCGGCGAATCCTTTGGCGACCCAGTGACCGCCAATGCCCCTGCTCCCGGCGGACAGGTTTGTGAATGCTGCTCTTCTGATTTATTGGCCTCCGGCGATTCCATCTGGATGGTATTCCGAAACAATGACCAAAACAAACGCGACATCTGGGTGAGCCGATCTACGGACCTCGCCGCCACATTCGACCTGGCCACCGATGTGGATAACACAGATTGGCAAATCAACCAGTGCCCCATCGCCGGTCCACGGATGGCCCGCATGGGCGATAGCCTCCTTACAGTCTGGATGAGCAAGGCCAGTGGGATGTCGCAGGTTTATAGCAGCAGTCTGCATGGCGGCACTATGGCATTTGGCCAGCAAATTGGGTTCCCCAGCGTGCCCAGCCCACAACAGGCACAAACCTTTCCGGACGTGACGGCCATGGGCGACACCGTGGGCGTGGTGTTTTTGGAAAAAGCCAAAGAAATCGTATTCCATCACTCGATAGCGGGAGTAAACGGATTGAATACCCAACCCCAGCGTTTTGCCATCCCGAACCACACCCTGCAATACCCTACCATTGCCTTTCAAAATGGCATTTTTCACCTGGTGTACGCCGATGCCACGGCCGACAAGGTCTTTTACCGACAAGGCATTTTGACCCAAAGCAGCGGCACCACGACACCCTCCAGCGACAAGCTTGAAGTATTCCCCAATCCGGTGTTAGGCCATACACTTTGGGTGAGAAGCGAAGCTTCTGCACTGGAACATTTGGCGGTTTTGGATGTTTTAGGAAAAATGGTTTGGGAGGAAAAAGCCACGGGAAATGAACAGCGTATCGAAACAGGTGCTTGGAAACCAGGTATTTATTTTTTGAAAATCACGACTAGAAAAGGTGAATCCATGCGAAAAATAATCATTTGACGACAGGTCCAACATCCTTCACCATGACACTTTTTATCAAAAATATGGTTTGCCGGCGCTGTATCCTAAGCGTCACGCAGGTGCTGGAAAAAAACGGCCTCAAGCCAGACCACGTGATGCTCGGAGAGGTAACCCTGGCAACCGAGCCTAGCCCGGAAAACCTGCAAAACCTGCGCCATGACCTCGAAACGCTTGGCTTTGAACTCCTGGACGACCAACGCAGCCAGCTGATTGAAAAGGTAAAAACGCTCCTGCTGGAAAAGGTACAAACGGGCGAATTGCCCGACAATTTAAGCCTGGTGAAATTTGTCGGCACAGCCCTGCATCGCGATTATTCAGCCATTTCAAAACTGTTCACCGAGGTGGAAGGCATCACGCTCGAACAGTATTTCATCCTGCAAAAAATCGAAAAAGTGAAAGAGTGGCTGGTGTACAACGAATTGACACTGAGCGAAATAGCCTTCAAACTAGGATACAACAGCGTTGCCTACCTGAGCGGACAGTTCAAAAAAGTGACGGGCATGACGCCCACCGAATTCAAGGGCAATCACCGCGGACATCGCCATGCACTGGATGAAGTGCAGCACCATTAATCCGCAACACTTACCCATGTAAACGTAACGCCCCATCCCCCCTGCGGCCGGACTTTTGCAGCATCCAATTTGATGATTATGCAAACAGAAACCATTCTCCGCAAACAATTCCCCGTAACCGACATGACCTGTGCCGCTTGCGCCGTCAGTGTCGAATCTATCTTGGGCCAGCAGCCCGGCGTCGTGTCTGCTGCGGTCAATTTTGCCACCCAATCCGTTCAGGTCGCCTACAAACCGGCAGTCATCACCCCTGCCGAAATGAAAAAAGCCATCCAGGGCATCGGTTACGACCTGATGGTGGAAGAGACCGAGGCTGCCAAAGAAAACGTGGAAAATCTCCAGCGTGAACGGTACGAAAACCTGCGCCGCCGTAGTATTTGGGCCATCGCCCTGGCGGTTCCGCTTGGCATTTTGGGGATGTTTTTTATGGATATACCCAATATCGAATACGTTTTGTGGGCATTATCAACCCCGCTCGTGCTCTGGTTGGGACGTTCGTTCTTCATCAACGCCTGGAAACAAGCTCGCCATGGCAAAGCCAATATGGACACGCTGGTGGCCTTAAGTACCGGCATCGCCTATGTTTTCAGTGTGTTCAACCTACTGTTCCCTGAATTTTGGCACAGCAGGGGAATGCACGCCCACGTGTGGTTTGAAGCTGCGGGCGTGGTTGTGGCCTTCGTGTTGCTGGGCAAATGGCTCGAAGAAAGCGCCAAAGCCAATACCTCCTCCGCCATCAAAAAACTGATGGGTTTGCAACCCAAAACCGTCACGGTGGTACACGCGGGTGGTCATACCATGGAAATACCCGTCGCGCAGGTTCGAATCGGGGACTTGCTTTTGGTAAAACCCGGCGAAAAAATCCCGGTGGATGGCCTAGTACAAACCGGTACATCCTATGTGGATGAAAGTATGCTGAGCGGCGAACCCGTGCCCGTACCAAAAGCTACAGGCGACCAGGTATTGGCTGGAACAATCAATCAAAAAGGCAGCTTTCAGTTTGTCGCCGAAAAAGTAGGCGGCGATACCCTCCTGGCCAACATCATCCGCATGGTACAGGAAGCGCAAGGTTCGAAAGCACCCGTCCAGAAACTGGTGGACCGGATTGCCGGGATCTTTGTGCCCGTGGTGATCGGTATCGCCCTGCTTACCTTGGGCGTGTGGTGGATTTTTGGTGGCGAAAACGGGTTGACACAGGGTTTGTTTGCCATGGTTACGGTACTGGTGATCGCTTGCCCCTGTGCACTCGGCTTGGCCACCCCTACGGCCATTATGGTCGGGGTAGGCAAAGGGGCAGAGCAGGGAATCTTAATCAAGGACGCGGAAAGCCTGGAATTGGCTCATAACATCCAGGTGGTGGTTTTGGATAAAACGGGGACGATTACGAGCGGCAAACCTTTGGTGGAATCGTTCCATTGGGAAAGCGGCATGGACCTTCCCCAATGGCGAAACGCGTTTTACAGTTTAGAAAAAAGCTCCGAACACCCATTGGCCGAGGCCGTTGTTGCTTATTTGGAAGCACTCGCAGCACCGGTTCCACTTGATCAAATCCAGAGTATTACCGGAAAAGGTATCCTGGCCGATTTCTCAGGTCAAAAAGTCCTGGCAGGTAATTGGACCTTGATGCAGGAGCAGGGCTTGAACATTTCCGAAAACTTGACAGAGATAGCCAGACAATGGGCTTCCGAAGCTAAAACGGTCATCTATTTCGGTGCCAACCAACAAGTTTTGGCCATCGCTGCCATCGTCGACCCCGTGAAGCCGACTTCCGCAAAAGCCATTCAGGAATTGCAGGAAATGAACGTGGACGTGTACCTGCTTACCGGCGACAACCCGCAAACCGCTGCGGCTGTAGCGAAACAGGTTGGGATTGAGCGTTTTCGGGCGGGTGTATTGCCGGCGGACAAGGAGCAATTTATTCAGGAGCTTCAAGCGCAGGGCAAAATCGTGGCCATGGTGGGCGACGGCATCAACGACAGCCAAGCCCTGGCACGTGCCGATGTGAGCATTGCAATGGGCAAAGGTTCGGATATTGCGATGGAAGTAGCCAAAATGACGCTGATGAGCAGCGATTTGAGCAAAATCCCTGCCGCGATCCGTTTGTCGCGCCGAACTGTGACTGCCATTCGTCAGAACCTGTTTTGGGCCTTTATCTACAACATCATCGGTATCCCCATCGCTGCCGGGGCCCTGTACCCTTCCCTGGGTTTCCTGCTCGACCCAATGATCGCAGGAGCGGCCATGGCCTTGAGTTCGGTGAGTGTGGTGAGCAATAGCCTGCGCCTGAGATGGGTCCACTAGGCCGTGTCTTGTACAAAGCACGCAATGGCAGGTTGCCATTAAAGCATAAACCTCCTCCAGCATATCGTAACAACCCAGGCTGGAAGCCCCCCTAATTTTGCCCTATCAATCATTCAATCATATTACGCTATGAAAAAGGAATTGAAATTCAAAACCAACATCAAGTGCATGGGCTGTGTGGCCCAGGTCACAAAGGAGCTGAACGAAGCGGTTGGCGCCGATAACTGGGAAGTAAACATCCAATCGCCCGATAAACCACTGACGGTTAAGGGTGAGCAACTGGACGCTGAAACCGTCATCGCAGCGGTGGCAGCCGCCGGGTTCAAAGCAGAAGCTGTTTAAATTGATGTGTACGGGGTTAGGGGTTGAACATGGTTCCGCCCCTACCCATTTATCGTCGGAACCATTTCCAGGATTTTTCTAACCAATTTAGGATACGA
>JALHPW010000363.1:0-1305 GCA_022842255.1 Saprospiraceae bacterium
CAGCCCTGGCACAATGCACCCTTTCTCCAATCAAGGGCTGCAAGTGTCCCTCGACCCGAGCGGACAAGCGCTCATCACGCCCTTGTTGATCGCTCCCAACGCAAACAGTTCTTGTCCAGGGGCTCTCACCGTCACCTTGTACAATTCCTTCGGACAACAACTGCCCAACCCGCTCACCTGCAACCAGATTGGACTGGACGTAACCGCTACGGTGCGGCACACGGCTTCGGGCAATTTCTGTTCGGGTACGCTGGAAGTGTTTGACGCCATTGCCCCAAATTTGAGCAATTGCGGCGACAAATTCGTTTTTTGCAACGAAGACCCTTCGCCTGAAGCCGTTGGTTTTCCCGTTGGTACGGACAATTGTACCCCTTCCGGCGATTTGAACCTAATCAATTTTGATACCGAAACCCCGCTCGGTTGCGGCACGTTCCAAAATGGCCAGCAAGTGCTGAAACGCATTGACCGAAACTGGACGGCCACCGACGATCATGGCAACAGCAACACCTGCCTGCAACGCGTTTGGCTCAAGCACATCGCCATTGCCGACATCGATTTCCCGCCGCATTTGGACAATATCTCTTCGCCCGCACTCAGTTGCGGACAAGATCCGGAGGACCTAGACCTTACTGGGCAGCCTTCCATCAACGGGGTACCCATCGGTGCATCGCCTGAGTGCGAAATCGCGGTGAGCTTTACCGACCAAACCATAAACCATTGTGCACCAGCAGGTTTTACCGTGTTGCGCAACTGGACCATGATTGATTTTTGCAACGGCACCTTCACTTCCCGACTGCAAATTATCAAAGTCGAAGACAACGAAGCACCCTATTTGATTGCCCCCAACGATATCACGGTGGGCACGGACGGGTTTTATTGCACGGGGTCGGTGACCATGCCGCAAGCAGTTTTTCTGGACAATTGTTCCGCCGTGACCGTCACGCCGCAATGGGATTATGGAACCGGTTACGGCCCCTTCAGCGGGATTCCCATGGGCCAACACGAGGTGGTGTATACCGCTACCGATGCCTGCGGCAATATGTCAACGGCTACCATGATGGTTACGGTGGAAGACAGCAGTCCGCCGCAAGCCATTTGTGCGTCCGACTTACAAATTTCGTTGACCAGCAATGGGGTTGGGTACGTGAATGCAGCTACCGTGAACATCGGCAGTTTTGACAACTGTGGCCCGGTGTTCCTTGGCATCAGCCGCGATGAGGTGACCTACAGCCCACAGGTGCAAGTGACCTGCGAGGACCAAGGCACCCCTATCCTGCTCACACTCCGGGTAACAGATGCCGTCGG
>JALHPW010000363.1:1315-5720 GCA_022842255.1 Saprospiraceae bacterium
CGAGAATTTCTGCCAAATGGAGGTCACCGTGCGCGATTTCCTCAAACCTACCGTGCAGTGCCCGGCGAATATCACGCTGACATGTTTGCAGGATTACACCAATTTGGCCCTTACCGGACAAGCCACTGCCAGCGACAACTGCGCTTTGCAAAGCATTGAATATCAAGATTTTTTAAACATTCAGCCTTGCAACATCGGGTCAATTTCCCGTCGATGGACAGCCACGGATTCTGCGGCCAACACCAAAACCTGCATCCAACAAATTACGGTGAACGTGGTCAACACCACAACCGTCACCTTCCCCGCCGACGCTTCCGTGGCTGGTTGTGGAAGTCCAGCCAGTCTTTTGCCTACCGCCACCGGCGAACCGGCGATCAGCGGACTGGCTTGCTCGCCGCTTTCCGTGAATTACACCGACCAAATTTTCAGCATCGCCCCGCCCTCTTGTTTTCGTATTTTCAGGTCCTGGAAGGTGGTTGACCATTGTATTTACAACCCCAATGGGGGCACGGCTGGCATTTGGGAACATGTGCAAATCATTGATGTAGTGGACCATACGCCGCCCGTACTTTCAATCCCTTCGGATGTGACGCTGGCTGCTGACCCGTTCAACTGCACGGGTTCGGTTACACTCCCGGATGTAACGGCCAGCGATTGTAGCAATCAGATCACGTTTTCACACAACAGCGGGTTTTCGGGCGCAGGCAACACCAACAATGCTTCCGGGCAATACCCGCTGGGGGTCCATGTGATCACTTTCACGGCTATGGATGGTTGCGGCAATTCGGCACAGGAAACCCTGCGCATTACGGTAATTGATGTTACCCCACCAAACGCCGTTTGCCTTCCCGGCGTCTCGGCCCAAATTCAGGCTTCAGGGGATGTGACGCTGAACCCACATAACTTTGATGGCGGCTGTTCCGATTTTTGCAGTCCACAAAACAGCCTTTTGCTGAGCATTTCCCCTCAAGTATTTGATTGTCAGCAAATTGGACTGTATCCGGTAACACTCACGGTACAAGATACTGCTGGCAACATCGCCACTTGCAACACCCAGGTACAAATCTTGGACAATGCCCAACACTGTGGCGGCGGCGGCGGTTTGTTGCATCAGGTGGAAGGCACCATCCGCACTGAAACAGGAGTACCTGTGAACAATATTAAGGTCAAACTCCAGGGCGACGGGTTTGTGGCCTATACCGATTGCGATACCACCGGGTATTTTGGGTTCTCCGATGTCCCAACCGGTTTGGCCTATGTACTCACCCCTTCCAACAATGCCAACTGGGTGAACGGGGTAACAACCTATGACTTGGTGCTGATTTCCAAGCATATTTTAGGGATTGACCCATTCAATTCACCGTACAAAATGCTCGCAGCAGATGCGAACCGTTCGGGGTCGGTGACCACTTTTGATGTGGTGCAAATCCGAAAAATCATTCTTGGAATCCTCGACTCGCTGCCCAACAACAATTCTTGGCGTTTCGTCGATTCAAGCTATGTGTTTCCCGACCCACAAAATCCCTTTGCGGGTCTGGTGCCAGAGAACAAACAGTATAACCCCTTGACCAGCAATCAATCAGGTCAAAATTTTGTGGGCATCAAGGTGGGAGACGTGAATGGCAGCAACAACCCAGCCGAAGCTCGGGCGCCGCACGACACCTTGTTTTTGAACCTTCCTGACCGCGATTTTGAAAAGGGGGAAAACTTGATAATGCCCCTGAGCTTGGACCAATGGACTACCCTCGAAGGCTTGCAATTTGAGCTCAAAATCGACCCAGCACTGATGGAACTGGAGCGGGTGGAATTTGCCCAAGCAGCACTCATGGACCAGGCCAACGTTGCGATAAAAGCCGGTGGAGTACTTGCGGTGAGCTGGGACCATGCCGAAGGGGATAACGGGAATGCTGACGACCTGTTGTTCCATTTGCACCTTCGGGCTAAGGCCAATTCAGCGCTTCGTTCGGCAATTGCAATAATCAATACCCGCCTCTCCCCCGAGGCGTATCGTGTTGAAAAGGAGGACCGTACAGCTCTTGCACTGCGTTTTGGGACAGAACCATTGAATACAAAGAACCTGGACCTCGACATTTTCCCCAACCCTAGTTCGGGCGATTTTTCTGTCCTGAATCCGTTTGTGGAAGCATTTGCCCAAATGCGGGTTTTGGATTTGAACGGAAAAACTGTTTGGGAAAAAAGTGGAAGCCTGCCAGGACAGATAGCGGTACAAAACCAAGGTTCATTTCCTCCGGGAATCTATTTTGTGGAGTTGAAAAGTGCGGTGGAAACTAGGTTGGGAAAGTTGGTTGTGGTGGAATAATCTTCCCTTTTAAGTTTGAAAGAAATCGCGGACCATCCCAATGTGGGTGGCCCGCGATTTTTTCATGTGGGAATAACCAGTTAAAAGTGTTATAAATTTTTTGGACCGATTGACCCCATCTTTGTAACATCAAAGCATTTTTATCCAGCGACACATTTTAATGACCTCCTTATGAAAAAAGCATTTGGCTCCTTCGTACTTATTTTACTGGTTCAATATTCATTTGCCCAAGGTATTTTGCCTGACCTCACTTTTTCCGGTGATGGAAAAGTAGAAACCTGGGTTTATCCCTCGTCTCAGCACAGCAAATGCATTGCATTTCAAGCTGATGGGAAATTCCTCGTAGCAGGAGGACAGTATTTCTCTGCTGATTGGACGGCATTGGTTCGATACAATCCCGACGGAAGTATCGATACTGGTTTCCACTTCCTAGACAATGAGGTGGAAATAGAAGCGATTTGTATTCAACCGGATGGTAAAATCATTTGTACAACCAAAAAAGGGTTAATCAGATTGCATAGCAATGGCGACATAGACAGCGGTTTTGCAACCAGTTTAACCGATGAATTAGAAGGTTACACCCATATGGAAACGGCGATTTTGCCCAATGGAAAGGTTGTGTCAGGCGGTTTTAAGCTCAATCCAAGTTCGGGATTTTACGTTGCGGTTTTTAATCCAAATGGGAAACCTGATTTAGCTTTTGCGCAAGCGGGCCTCTTTAAACATCATCCAACAGCCACTGATTTTATATTTAGCCTAAAGTGTCAACAAGATGGAAAAATTGTAGTCGCAGGATGCTCTGTGCCCACCGGCTCTGCACGTACTACCCTTTACAGGCTCTTGCCAAATGGCGACTTGGACTCAACCTTTGGGGTTGATGGGGCAATTCGGGAGCTTCAACTTGGCATCAGCGAAGGCCTTGATTTGCACATCCAAAGCGATGGCAAAATAGTGGTGGCCGGATATGGCCAGCATCAAGGCGAACATACCGCATGTTTAATCCGCTACACACCAGATGGCACCCGTGACCTTACATTTGGAATTGACGGAGTCTGTTTTATACCAGAACTAACGCAACATACCGGAGTGATGTCCCTGCCAAATGGTAAAATCATGGTTCATGGAATCAATCAGGAGCAGTATTTCGGTGCCATCGTTCAACTCTCAGCCGATGGATTTTTGGAACCTGATTTTGGAGAAAATGGTGTCTTTTTTACTTCCGTGGTAGGTGGAATGGATGAAACCATGAGCATCCACCATCTGGAATCCAATAAAATCGCAGTGCTCCATTCTCCTGTAAACCATCACAATCATAATGGGATGGTATTGGCCAAATACATCTTGGACTTCAATGTCGGCCTCCTGAATCCAGGATCTGATTTTAAAGAAAACATGCTCGTCTACCCCAATCCAATTGCAGATCTTCTAACCGTAAAATTCACCCTAAACGCACCTGAAAGCGTCGGGGTTGACCTGTACGATTTGAGCGGTAGACTTATAACTCGTTTGAGCCATGGGCGGCAATTCGATGCTGGGGAGCATACCGAATCCTATCAAATTAGCCCGGACGTACCTGCTGGGAATTACACCATGGTTCTAAGCATCCAAGGAAATCCCGTTTCCAGCATTCAAATTATGAAAAAATAAGGAGGTACAAGAAGACCGATTCGGGAGAATCAAATCGCGGACCATTCCAATGTGGGTGGCCCGCGATTTTTTCATGTGGGAATGGGGTTCAAAAAGTGTCCGAGATTTTTCAAGTGCTCAGGGATGATCTTTGTTCGGTTTGATGACAAACAAGTTATATCATTCATTCAAGCATTTATTCCATGAAAAATTTCCTGCTTACAATTGCTTTTGCTGCCTGCTTTTCCCAACAGGGTTATTCACAAAAAGTCCGTATGGATTCCACGTTTTCTGAGGATGGAAGCACAATCGGAAGCATTTCTACCAGCCAGACCCATTATGGCCGGATTATTACGTCGGCCCCTAATGACAAAATCATTGTGTCCGGCAAACCTCTTTCGGCCCCCTCTAATAGTCAGAATCTGGATATTCTGCGATATACCGCTGACGGGCTTATTG
>JALHPW010000364.1 GCA_022842255.1 Saprospiraceae bacterium
CTGTGAAAGTATTCAACTGGATAGGCACGATTTATGGATCTAATTTCCGCTTTACTTCCGCCAGCCTTTTTGGGGTTGGTTTTGTCTCGATGTTTATCTCGGGCGGTTTGACAGGTATTTTCCTTGGAAACTCCGCCATCGACATTCCGTTGCACGACACCTATTTTGTGGTAGCGCACTTCCACATTGTGATGGGTATCGCCGCTTTCTTTGGGATGTTTGCTGGGGTTTACCACTGGTTCCCTAAAATGTTCAGCCGTTACATGAACGAAACCATGGGCAAAATCCACTTCTGGGGAACCATTGTCGGCGCGTATGCAATCTTCTGGCCTATGCACTATACAGGTATGGCTGGTGTGCCACGTCGATACTACGATGGTGGAGCATCTTTCGATGCGTTCCGTCACTTCCAGGACCTTAACCAGTTTATCACAATAGCTGCGATTTTCGTGTTCTTTTTGCAGATTGTGTTCATTGTCAACTTCTTCTACTCGATTTTCAGTGGTAAAAAGCTGACGACCAAGAATCCTTGGGGGGCGAATACGCTTGAGTGGACCACGCCAATTAAGGCAGGTCACGGCAACTGGCCAGGCAATATCCCAACCGTTCAGCGTTGGGCGTATGACTATGGCAAAGACGGAGAGGAGTTTATACCTCAATACGTGCCCCTGAAGGAAGGTGAGCATGATATGGGAGAAGGGCATTGATTAAATTGATAAAATGTGGTCAATGTGATAATTTGGCCAATGTGATGGTGAACCCAGTGGTTTATACTAAAAGGAATTAAACTCAATCATTGAAACCTCAATCTGCCAAATAACCAGACTAGCAATGCAGCGCAACGACGCAAACCAGATTTCGATTTTTGAGGGCTTGAGGCAAGCGGTCACAGATTTTGGGCTGCTGGTCAAATTTAAGCTGACACTTTTAGTTCTTTTCTCTGCGGTAATGTCCTACGCGATTGTATGCGAAGGTGCAGTGAACTGGGGTGCGATGTTGTTGCTTGCTGTGGGTGGTTTTTTGGTGACCGGTGCTGCCAATGCTTTGAACCAAGTTTTGGAGCGCGATTATGACCGATTGATGCCTCGGACTGCAAACCGTCCGGTGGTAACGGGTCGAATGAGCGTAAGCACTGCGGTTTTGTTGGCAGGGATTATGGCGCTGTTTGGCATTTCGATGCTTACGGTGTTCAATCCACTTACGGGTTTCTTGGGTACACTTTCGCTGATTAGTTATGCTTTTGTGTACACCCCGATGAAACGTTCTACCCCTTTGTCGGTGGTAGTGGGGGCAGTTCCCGGGGCCTTGCCCTTGATTATTGGTTGTGTGGCCTATGAGGGGTTTATTTCCCCTACCGCTTGGATGTTGTTTGCCTTGCAGTTTTTGTGGCAATTTCCACATTTCTGGGCGGTGGCTTGGTTGGCAGATGAGGATTACAAAAAGGCTGGGTTTTTCTTGTTGCCTTCCAAAAATGGAGAAAAGGATCAAACAACGGGCCTGCTATCTTTTGTGTTTTGTTTGCTCATGGTTGGAAGTGCTAGTTTGAGTTTTATGTTGGGGTATGTAGGGGCTGTGGCAACTTCGATATTGGTTTTGCTCAATGTTTACTGGGCTTGGCAATGTTGGCAGTTGTATAAAACGTGTGATAGGATGGCTGCGAGGAAGCAGATGTTTATATCATTCATGCATTTGCCCTTATCGCTCATTGTACTTTTAGTGGACAGAATCTGGTAGCGCGACCTTTATTTCGCGTAGTTTTTTGAATGGACGAAGTTTTTGAACTGGCGAATTAATTCGCCCTACATCAATATTATGGCCGCACTTAGGCAAGAATATAACCAAAGTAAAATTAACCCGCACAAACTTGCGCTGTGGATAGCCATTGGGTCTATCATCATGATGTTTGCAGCATTCACCAGTGCATATGTGGTAAGACGGGCTGCTGGAAACTGGCTGGAGTTCAAATTGCCCGATATATTCCTGGTGAATACCGTGGTGATTTTGCTGAGTAGTTTGACCCTTCAACTGGCGTACACAGGTTTTAAACAAAAGAAGGAACAACAATACAAGGGCTTTTTGATTGCAACATTTTTGTTGGGTTTTGCCTTTGTGGTGCTTCAATATCAGGGTTGGGAGGCAATGACGGAGATGGGGGCTACTTTTACGGTAAATCCCTCTAGTTCATTTATTTATGTCATTTCAGGGTTGCATGCTGCCCACGTATTGGGTGGGATTGCGGCTTTGACGGTGGCCCTGACCCACGCCTATGTGCTGCCCTACAAACCTACCCTGCGACGCAAGCAGCGGTTTGAATTGGTGGTTCATTATTGGCATTTTGTAGGCATCCTTTGGGTCTACCTGATGGTGTTCTTTATGATTCAATCTTGAAACGGTTGTTTTTTGGGGCGTTTGGAGGTTTGTTTTCAAAACAGCTTGACGCTCTGGAATTTCAACTCAAAATCGAAATAAGAATTTTTCAATAACGACTGATTATCATGGCAGAAACATCTGTTTCACACGCACACGAAACGCACGAGCATGGCTCTGACGACCAGCTTTGGGAAGGCGGGAAAGAACCATTGAAGGCCAGCTACGGCAAGCTGATGATGTGGTATTTCCTCGTATCTGACGCATTCACCTTTGCCGGTTTTCTGATTGCCTACGGAACCATCCGTTTTAGTATGCCTACCTGGCCTGAACCGGATTTTGTGTTCGCTTCTTTCCCGTTCGTGAAAGCGCACTGGCCTTTGGTCTTTGTGACGTTCATGACGTTTGTGCTTATTTTCAGTTCCGTCACCATGGTGCGGGCAGTGCATGAAGGACACCGCGAGAACAAACGTGGGGTCGTATTCTGGATGTTCCTTACTATTTTAGGAGGGGCTACGTTCCTTGGCAGCCAGGCTTACGAATGGACCACATTGATAAAATATGAAAATGTGACCTTGAACCGGAATCCTTTCGGTCGTTTTATTGCCGATGGGGTCTTGGTAGATGCCAATGGCAAGGAAGTGGTTGAAAACGGAGCTCCAGTAACGGTTAAAAAAGACGATTCCTACCTGTTGCACGGGCATGAGCACGATGGCAAGATTGAACTGGAGAAAAAATACGTTCGCTACACCTCCGGTGCATATGCTGGGCAGACCCATCAAGTTTCGGAGGGCCCAAAAGCATTTGGTGCACTCTTTTTCTTTATCACGGGTTTCCACGGATTTCACGTGTTTTCCGGGGTGGTTTTCCTAGCCCTTATTATGATCAATTCCATGAGTGGGCTTTATGCCGCTCGCCGGAATGGTTATGAAATGGTTGAGAAAATTGGTCTCTATTGGCACTTTGTGGATTTGGTTTGGGTATTCGTATTCTTGGTTTTTTACCTCCTGTAAATTGTCTACTTGGGGATTTGGTTGCTTGAAACCATTTTGCCAAGGTCCATCACATTTGCCCCAAATCAACAAATCTACCATTCAACAAATCAACATTTTTCAGCAATGGCTGCACATCAATCATACGAAGATCAGAAGAAGCTTGTGTTTTACGGCTTGAAATTGCTTGGCGTTATCACGATTGTGGAAGTAGTGTTCGCACTTTTCGCAAAAGGTCATATCCTGCCAAGCGTTACATTTGGTAAGGACGGTGGCTTCGGCCAAGCCCTTTATATGTTGGCGATGATTGGGGCCAGCCTTTACAAGGCCTACTTCATTATTTTCTATTTCATGCACATGGCACATGAAGTGCGTGGGCTGGTATTGACCGTGTTAATGCCGATGCTGCTGCTGGTTTGGGCGATTATCGCTTTCTTCCAAGAAGGAGGGCGTTGGGGAGCTGCCCGTGAGCAAATCAAAGAAAAGAACGAAGAAGTGGTGCAACCTGCGCCTGCTGGAAAACCGACCGGCTATCTGTTGCCTGGAACGATGAAAGGGTAGGTTTGAACAATTGCTTTCAGGATATTGAGCAATGCTATTTGATGTTGTTCAGTTTTTGATACGCTAATTTCAAATCATTCCATTATACAGCTACCCAAAAAAGGCGCGGAACAACTCCTCGCCTTTTTTGTTGGTAATAGTCACCTGAAGTATCCCCAAACACCACGTATCAACCATTCATTTTATGAGCGAAGTACAGCAAAAACCTACCCGAACACGTAAGATTTTGACGGCAGTAGCCTTGACCGTTGTGTTGGTGGTGCTGCCGGGCATTTCCTGGTTCTATTTAAAAGGTGGACTCCAATGGCGCAAGGATGCCGTTGCGGAGCTTGGTTTTTTTGGCCAGATTCGGGGTGCATACATCATTTACCCAGACGGCTCGAAGATGAACCAACTCGCTGAAAGTGTCTGTGTGATTCATAATTTCGGGGCCAACCCCGAACTCACCCCAGAGAACAAACAAATCATTCAAACCAATTTGCGTCTCTACGACCAGTTTGGGAAACTGAGCGATGGCACACCACGGCCTTACTTCAAAATCGTTATGATTTATGAGGGCGGTTCGGCCGAATTCCGCTCGGAAGTACAAAAAATTCCTTCCATCGACTACGCGACTTGGGTTGTGACGGGTGGACTTGGGTCTTGGGGCACTATACTAAACAATGGCTACGAGAAATTTGCTGTAGAACGCAACGCGAAGCAACACAAGGAATTCTACGCACTTGCAGATGCAACGGGCCAAATCAAATGTTTCTACAATGCCTTGGATGAGAAACAAGTGACCCGCATGGTACAGCAGATTGCCATGATGTTGCCCGCGCAGTAATGCATACAATGTTGAAACTTTAAAATTTTTTCATGACACCGAATATTGCACTTGAGAAAAAGCTAAACCGTTGGGCGTACGTTGTATCTGCCGCCGTTTTGTTGTTGGTAGGCTTGATGCGAAGTGTGAAAATTGATCTTGGGGTTGATTTTAGTTTTCTTCCTCCTTTCCATGCTTCATTGAATGCGCTTGCGGCGATCATCCTTGTGGTCGCATTTTGGCATATCAAAAATGGTCGGGTAGAACAACACCGGAAAGCAATTTATGCCGCCATGGGTTGCTCGGCACTCTTTTTGGTTTCCTATGTGCTCTATCACTTTACCACGCCTGAAACCAAATATGGTGGAGAAGGGACCATGCGCATGGTCTATTTTTTCTTCCTGATTACCCACGTGGTGTTGGCTGCTGTTATACTTCCATTTGTATTGTTCACGTTTACCAGGGCTTATACGGGGCAAATTGAACGACACAAAAAGATGGCGCGTTGGGTGTTCCCACTTTGGCTTTATGTGGCGATTACAGGCCCGATTTGTTATTTGATGCTGAAGCCTTATTATTGAATGTGGCCAATTTGAGTAATGTGGTCAATTTGAAGAATGTGGTCAATGTTTCCCCAAAAACCAATCCACAAATCAGTAAATCCATACGCAATGAAAAATAAGATATTGATTATCAGTGCTTTGCTTATTGCTTTCTGCCTCCTGCCGCTGGAGCAGTTTGCCCAATGCGCGATGTGTAAAGGGGCAGCGGAAGCGAACCTTAAAATGGGTGGCGGCGATCCGGTTGGCCTGAACAACGGTATCCTGTACATGCTTTCGGTGCCATATCTTTTGGTTGGGGCCATTGGATATTGGTGGTGGCGAAACCGACGTCAAGACCGCGAACAAGTTGCTGATATGACCGAAGAGGATTTTGCACGGTACGAATAAAAAAAGGCTCGCCAGATTATCTGGCGAGCCTTTTTTTGTG
>JALHPW010000365.1 GCA_022842255.1 Saprospiraceae bacterium
GTGTGCGTTTCTTTTTCATTGTCAAAGTTGTTTCTTTTTTTCATTCTAACTTTGACACACTTTCTTGAACACCCTCCCAGTCACCAATCAACCAATCAACCAATCAACCAGTCACCAATCAACCAATCAACCAATCATCCAGTCACAGATAACCAGTACCCAATAACCCTCCAACTAAATACCTTGTGCCGCAAATGTAGAAGCCTATGCAAGAAAATGAACTGATTGAAGCACAAGATTTACCCACCGCCGCCCCGCAACTGCCAGAACCGCGTGTGCGCATGGTGCTGCTCGCGCAATTGGGGTTGTTTATTTTTTGCTCCGGAGTGGGCGTTTTGTTGTACATATTTATCTGTGCCATTGCGGGTTGGGATAATTCATTGTCCCTCCATGCGGCATCTCCCCTGGCCGAACGTTGGCAAATTCGCCTACAACTGGGGCTGGCCCATTTCTTTGGATTTTTTGTGTCCGGGGCACTCACCGTCTGGATTTTTTACCGGGGCATCACGCAGACCCAGACCAGTTGGCCCGATTATTTGCAGACCCGCCAATGGCCCCGTTTAACCACGCTGTTGTTGGGCATTTTGCTCATGGCCGCTTCCATGCCTTTGGTGCTTTATTCGTTGAATATCAACCAACAAATCCCACTGCCTGAATTTTTCAAAAACGCCGAATTGCAGGCCGCCGAAGCCCTCAAGGGTTTGCTCCAAATGGAACATGCAGGCGAATTGCTGGCCAATTTGGTCATTATCGCCCTGCTCCCGGCTTTGGGCGAAGAACTGGTTTTTCGGGGGGTGGTGCAACAACAACTGATGCGGCGCATCGCGAATCCATGGGTGGCCATCCTGGTTTCGGCGATGGTGTTCAGCGCGGCGCACGTTCAGTTTGAGGGATTTATCCCACGGGTCCTGCTGGGTTTTTTGCTGGGTTGGTTGTATTGGCGAACGCGGAGTTTTTGGGTACCCGTGGTTGGCCATTTTTTCAACAATGGCATCCAGGTACTCGGACAATATTTGTACGGCAAGGAATTATCCACCGTAGACCTTGAAAAAGACATTCAAGTGCCCTGGGAATTTGCGGCCATCTCGGCGTTTATGGTTTGGGCGGTGATGCGACTGATTGGCCAAACCGTTAAAAAATAAATCATTTTTCCTTACCGCAGAGGCGCAAAGGCGCAGAGGACTTAAAAAAATCAACACTTTGCGCCTCAGCGCCTCGGCGGTTGGTTTCGCGCAAAACACTTCATTGCCAAATTTCAATGCCATGCAACACAATCTAGCTCAAATCCCCGCCCGCGAACTCGTTCCGGGCTTTCAGGCAAAATTCATACACACCGAACATGTTACCATCGCCTTTGTGGACATAAAATCGGGTAGTCGTTTGCCAGAACACCAGCATTTTCACGAGCAAACCACGACCGTTTTGGAGGGTAAGCTTGAACTGACTGTAGGTGGGGTTTCCCATGTCTTGGAAGCGGGACAAGCGGTTGTGATTCCATCCAATGTGCCCCATTCAGCTTTGGCACACCGTGATTGTAAAGCTATGGACGTGTTTTCCCCTGTACGGGAAGATTACAAATTTTAAGCACAACAGGTTGATTATGAATCTCCTCCACACCAGCATTTTGCGTTTTGCAATTTGCTTATTGTTTCCTGCCACACTATTTGCCCAGCAAAAACCGACGCTCGATTATTATTTGCCTGCGGCCAATTACAACCCAGCGATTCCCACTCCTGCCGCTTGGCTGGGTTTTGAGGTGGGCGAATGGCACGCTACGCACGACCAGTTGCTGGGCTACATGAAAGCCCTAGATGCCGCCAGCGAACGTATTACCTTGCAAGAATATGGCCGCTCCCATGAAAACCGCCCGCTCGTGTGCCTGACCATTACCGATCCTGCCAACCATGCCCGATTGGAGGAAATAAAAACGACCCGGGCCAAACTGGCAAACCCCAACGAAAGTGGACGTTTGGACCTGAAAAAACTGCCCGCCGTCAACTACATGGGTTATTCCATACACGGGAATGAGACCAGTGGTAGCAACGCGGCGCTGCTGGTAGCCTACCACCTGGCCGCCGCACAAACACCCGAAGTTGCCCAACTTTTACAAAACACCATCATTCTGTTGGACCCCTGTTTCAATCCAGATGGAATGCAGCGGTTTTCGTCGTGGATAAACAGTCACAAAAGCAAAAACCCCTCGCCCGACCCCTCGGGTGATGAATACAACGAACCTTGGCCGCGTGGCCGCACCAACCACTATGGCTTTGATTTGAACCGCGATTGGCTCGTGGCACAACAACCCGAATCGGTGGGACGGGTACGGCTTTTTCAGGAATGGCATCCGAATGTGCTCACCGACCACCACGAAATGGGCAGCGGCTCGACGTTCTTCTTTCAACCGGGCGTGCCGAGTCGCGTGAACCCAATTACGCCAGCGCGCAACCAGGAACTCACCGCCCTGATTGCCCATTATCACGCCGGGATTCTCTCGGAAAACAAGGTGCTGTTTTACACCCGGGAGAACTTTGACGACTTCTATTATGGCAAAGGATCTACCTACCCGGATGCGCAGGGAAGCATCGGCATCTTGTTCGAACAGGCGAGCAGTCGGGGCACCATACAGGACACGGATAACGGGCTGCTTACCTTCCCCTACTCTATTCGCAATCAAGTATTTGCCTCCCTTTCTACCCTTCGGGCTGTGGGCGAAATGCGTGTGGAACTCAACGAATACCTGCGCGATTTTTACAAATCTGCCCTGGACGAGGCGCGAAAAAGTGAGGTGAAAGGCTACGTTTTTGCGGATGACGGCCTGCCTGCGCGGGTATTTCTGGAATTGCTCGGAAGGCATAATATTCAGGTCCACAACCTTCAGGAGGACGCCAATCTTCATGGGCAAACCCATGTTGATGCACAAACCTTCCAAGCCAACCGGGCCTTCTATGTACCCACCGAGCAGCCGCAGTACCGACTGATTCGAGGCATTTTTGAGCGTACAACCCAATTTCAGGACAGTATCTTTTACGACATTTCTGCCTGGACCCTGCCCGATGCATTTGGGTTGCATTGGATGCCCGTGAAGGGGAAAGCTCCAAAGGTTTCGGATGGACTTTCTTTGGTTTCGCGAAATCCACCTGCTGTACTGAACGGAGGCCCGGACTACGCCTATATCATTCCGGCCACGGATTATGAAACCCCTGAGGTATTGACGAAATTGCTTCAGGCAGGCCTGCGCGTTCGGGTGGCCATGGAAGCTTTTGAACAGGATAACCAGTATTACAGGCCCGGAACACTGGTGGTAGCGGCCGATCGGCAACCCATGAGCGCGGCAGATTTTGTGCAAAAAATGAGTGAACTTGCCCAATCCGGCATTCCCATGACCATTCTCCAAAATGGTTCTGTGGACAAAGGCCCGGACTTAGGCAGTAGCAATTTCCCGGTAATCCGCGCGCCCAAAGTGCTACTGCTTACGGGCGATGGGGTCAATGTTGCCGATGCGGGCGAAATCTGGCATTTGCTCGACACCCGCTATAACCTGCCCATCACGCAGGTGGAAACGAACCGTTTTGGTTCTTTGGACCTCGACAAATACAATGTGCTCATCCTGGCAAACGGGAATTTCGGCAGTCTTTCGATAGACAAGGTTAAACAATTTGCACTGGACGGTGGCACCATCATTGCCACGGGCAGTGCCCTCAAATGGTTGAAAAATGCTGGACTTGCGGCCATCGAATTTCGCAACCAGCCTGCCGACGCACCTGGGCAGCGCCCTTATGGCAATCTTTCGGAAGACCGGGGTGCGCGCACCATGCCAGGGGCAATTTTTGAGGCGGACTTAGACCTCACACACCCGCTGTGTTTTGGGTACATACGGCCGCGTTTGCCCATATTCCTGGGTGACACGCTGTTTGTGGAAACCGGGAAAAACCCTTATTCCACGCCGGTTGTGTTCACCAAAGACCCCTTGTTGGCAGGATATATTCACCCGAAACAAAAGCCGCTGACCCCTCGGGCAGCCGGAGCCATTGTATGCGGTTTGGGCCGTGGCAAGGTCATTTGTTTCCCGGGAAACCCAAATTTTCGGGGTTTTTGGTACGGTACGAACCGGATGTTTGCCAACGCGATTTTCTTTGGGAATTTGATCAGTAATGAAGGCGTGGAGAAAAAATGAATACAAATCCGTGTCTCATCCGCGTCATCCGTGTTCCCCCAATCGAGAAGGGAACACGGATGACACGGATGAGACACGGATTATGAACAGCGCTCCAAAATTTTCTGCTCAATATTTGTGGTGGAATACCCTTCCACAAATGGTAGACTGCGCACCTGCCCGCCGTTGGCCAGCACGATTTCGGAGCCGACGATTTGTTCGGGCTTCCAATCACCGCCTTTTACGAGGAAGTCGGGTAGGACGATTTTGATGAGTTCGAGCGGGGTGTCGGCTTCAAACACCACCACGGCATCAATCATTTGTAGCGCAGCGAGGGTGTGGGTGCGGGTGAGCTCGTCGTTGATGGGCCGGTTTGGGCCTTTGAGTCGGCGGACGGAAGCCGCGCTGTTGAGTCCCACCACGAGTCGGTCGGCCAAATCCCGGGCAGCAGCGAGGTAGTGCAGGTGGCCGTAGTGCAACAAATCAAAACAACCGTTGGTGAACACGATGCGCTGGCCCGCCGCTCGCCACTGAGCGATGGTTTCGGAGATGGTTTCGAAACTTTGGATTTTTTGCTGGATTTGGGCGAAATTTGTCATGGTCTCGGAAGAATGTGGTATCGTTTTTCATGCAATGCCGCTACAGGTCTATTTCATCCAAAAAAATCGTTGCGACGTTGCGGCGTTGCGTGCAATAGAAGGGGTATTTTGCGGCCAAATTACAACCGAAACATGAACATGGAAGCAGAACAATCCGCACCGACCTGGCTTCAGCGCACCGAGCTTTTGGTGGGCGGGACGGCTTTGGAACGTATGAAAAACCTTCGGGTCATGGTGATTGGCTTGGGCGGAGTGGGCAGTTTTGCCGCCGAATTCCTGGCCCGCGCTGGCGTTGGGAACATGACCATCGTGGACGGCGACACCGTGGATTTGAGCAATACCAACCGCCAACTCCCGGCACTGCACAGCACCGTTGGCAAACGCAAAACCGCCGTCATGGCCGAGCGGATGATGGACATCAACCCTGCCTTGAACCTTACCGTACGTGATGAATTCATCAATCCTGAGACAGTTAAAGACCTGATTTCCACAGACTTCGACTATGTTTTTGACTGCATCGATTCCGTCCAGCCAAAACAATACGTCATCGTGGCTTGCAAACAAAAAGGTGTACGTATCGTGAGCAGCATGGGCGCTGGAGGTCGGCTTGACCCATCCAAAGTCCAGGTGGCCGACCTTTCGGAAACCTTCAATTGCCCCTTCGCCCAGCAAATCCGCAAGGGCCTGAAAAAGAAGGGCGTTTGGCGCGGCGTCACCGTCGTGTTTTCCTCCGAACTGGTCAGCAAGGAGCACATGATGTACACCGACGGCAGCAAATTCAAAAAGTCATTCTACGGCACTAGTTCGTACATCCCCGCCCTTTTTGGCCTGCACATGGCCAGTGTGGTGGTGCAGGAGGTGGCGGGGAAAGTGAAGAGGGTAAAGGTTTCGGCGATTGATTGTGGGTAGTTTTTTGATTTAAGAATTAAGATTACATGATTTCAGATTTTAGATGGT